>JAEWQH010000040.1 GCA_023399275.1 Bacillota bacterium | reverse complement strand
CAAAATCGGCGATCCTGCGCACGATGCCGTGCACCTTGCTGCCGACGACGAGCTGCTCCCACTTGGCGCGGCGCTCCAGCGCGGCTTCCGCAAGGAGAACCTGCTTCTGCGAAGCGACGATGCGCTTGCGCTGGCGGTCTACCTCCAAAACCTTTAGCCGCATGGGTTTGCCGACGAACTCGCCGAGGTTTTCGATATACTTTGTGGAGACCTGAGACGCGGGAACAAACGCGCGAATACCGCTGATGTCTGCAATGATGCCGCCCTTGACGACTTCCTTGCCAACCGCGTCGAAGATCTTCTCTTCGATATTTTCCTGACTGAGCAGCTCATCCCAGAGCTTTTTGCTCTCGACGTTTTTGCGCGAGAGGAGCACGTTGCCGTCTCCGTCGTTCACCTTGGTGACTTCGACTTCGATGGTATCGCCCTCGTGGAAGAGATCCTCCGCCTTCACATCTGAATCGCTGGAAAGCTCGTTGACGGGGATTACGCCGTCCGACTTGTAGCCGATGTTGACAAAGACTTCGCCGTCCACAACCGATATGACCGTTCCTTCGATCACCTGGCCGTTATGGATGCGCGTCATGGTCTTTTCAAACGCGGATGCAAAGTCAGAGCTGTCTTCATGCTCCGCCTTGGGTTCGGTCTCTACCTGCGCTGCGACTTCGGCTTCTTCTGCGGCGGGTGCAGCCGCTTCGGCTGCCGTGGCCGACGCTTCAGGCGCCTCCGCGGTTGCCGGGGCCTCTTCGGTTGCCTGCGCTGCGGCTTCGGGCGTCTCCACAGCTGCCACAACTTCTTCTGTTACCTGGGTAGCCTGGGGCACGACGACTTCCTCGGCGGGAGCTTCCGCTTCAATGGTCTCGATCGTCGTTTTTTCCTGTTCGCTCATTCCTTGTAGTACCTCCCTAATCATCCGGTCCGGCGTCGATGCGCCCGCAACAATACCTATTATACCATCGGATGGCAATATATCAAGAAAAAGTTTGTCGGTAGAATCGATGTTTACCGTGTTTTTACAGTGTTTTTTGCAGATTTCGACCAGCTTTTGCGTATTGGCGCTGGTTTTGGAACCGAGCACGAGCATGCACGCACTGCGGCGGGAAATCTCCTCCGCCTCGCTCTGGCGATTGCGCGTGGTATCGCAGATGGTGTTGCAAAGCTCCAGCGAGAGCGTGCCGTCCGCCCGGGCTTCGATCGCGCGCTCGATGGAATCGAGCGTCTCCTCCGGTAGCGTGGTCTGCGCAACCAGCACCGCCCGTGTCAACGCCGGGAGCGACTGCGCATCCGCCGCGCTTTCCAGCACGAAGGCGTTTTCCCCCGCCCAGCCGCGGATTCCGACCACCTCCGGGTGATCCGCCTTCCCTGCGATGAGCACGCTTTTGCCGCTCTGTGCCGCACGCGCGACGATTTGATGGATGCGCTTGACATAGGGGCAGGTCGCGTCGATCAGGCGGATGCCGCGCGCCACGCAAGCCTCGTAGACCGCGGGCGGCGCGCCATGCGCGCGTATGATCAGCGTATCCTCCGCCTGCAGGCTTGCCAAGTCGTCCACGGAACAAACACCCTGCCTGCGCAGCTCACGCACGACGCTCTCGTTGTGAATGATGTTTCCGTAGGTGTAGACGGTGCCATTCTGCCGCGCGCACTGCTCGGCCATCTCGACCGCGCGGCGCACCCCGAAGCAGAAGCCGCTGTTTTTTGCAAGTAGTATCTTCATGGTTCCCGCCTGCCTTTACGGCATACGTTCCAGCTCGTTTTTGAGCAACTGCATCGCGTCGCGGATCGCGTCCGTCACCGCGTCCACCCCGCGCCCGGCAAACGTGCCGGCGATCTCGTTTGGGTCGATCGGTTCGCCTATGATCATGTGGATGCGTCCGCGCTTTTTCCAGTTTGGGTCGGCATATACAGGGATGATGGGCGAGTTGCACCGCAGCGCCAGAAACGCGGCGCCTTTTTCAAAGGAGTCCAGCTCACCGGTGATCGAACGCCGTCCCTCGGGGAAGATACCAAAGATATGGTTGCGCTCGAGCACCCCCATCGCCTGCTTGAGCGAGAGCATATCCGCCTGCTTGCGGTAGACGGGAAACGCAAGCAGCTGCGTCAGAAAAAAACGCTTGAGCGGCGAGCCAAACAGCTCCTGCTTGGCCATAAAGTGCAGCGGACGCGGCGCGATAAACGCCAGGCGGATGGGATCGCCAAGTGAAAAATGATTCGAGATCAAAATGCCCCGCCCGCGAAAGAACAGCCGCCCTAGATTTTTTACCTTTGGCCGGTAAAGCAGCCAGAAGAACGGCGTGAGCAGGTATTTGACGATGATGTAGATCATGGCTTAGCGCGCTTCCTTTTCCTGCGTAGTCCGGCGCGGCGTGCACATCCGCTGCCGCAGAGTTGTCAATCCCGTTTTTGGTCGATCGCGCCGAGCAGTGTGCTGAGCGCTTCCTCGATGGTCATATCGCTGGTGTCGATCAGGCGCGCGTCCTCGGTCTGCTGCAGCGGCATGTAGGGGCGCGTGCTGTCGTTGTGATCGCGCAGCTTGATGTCCGCAAGCACGCGCGCAAAGGTCTGCTGCGTATCTCCGCGCGCGCGCAGCTCCCGCAGCCGCCGCTCGGCGCGCACCTCAGGCCGCGCGGTGACAAAAAATTTGTGCTTCGTGTGCGGCAGAACGTTTGTGGTGATATCCCGCCCGTCCATGACGACGTCGTAATCCCGCCCGACCGCGCGCTGCAGCTCGGCAAGCTTCTGTCGCACGCAAGGATGCGCGCTGACCGTGGAGGCGCCCATGGCGATCTCCTGCGTGCGGAGGCTGTCGGTCACATCCTCGCCGCAGAGCAGCACGCGCTGCCCGCGTTCATCGTAACGCACGCGAATGTCCGCCTCGTCTAAAATTGCCTTTAGCCCTGCTTCGTCGTCCACGTCCACGCCGCGCCGCATGGCAAAGAGCGCCATGGCGCGATACATGGCCCCCGTGTCGAGATACCGGATGTTGAGCGCGCGCGCAACGGCTTTTGCCAGTGTGGATTTCCCCGCTCCGGAGGGGCCGTCGATCGCGATATTGAGATGATCCGCCATAACTGCTCCCGTTTTTATGAAATACTGTCTCCCGCCAGCGCACCTGTTGACCAGGCGATCTGCAGGTTGTATCCGCCCGTCGTCGCATCGACGTCGAGCACTTCTCCCGCAAAGTACAGACCGCGCACGCGCCTGCTCTCCATGGTGGACGGGTTGACGTCTTTCACACGCACGCCGCCGCGGGTCACCACCGCCTCATTGAGGGAACGCGCGCCGCTCACCGTCAGCGGCAGAGCCTTGAGCGTCTCAAGCAGGCACTGGCGCATGGCCTTATTCAGCTGCCCTACCGGCAGCGCGCCGTCGACGGCAGAGAGCTCCAGCACGGTATCCAGCAGTCTCTGCGGCAGCAGCGCATGCAGCGCGGTCTTCACCTGCTGGCGCGCACCCTGGTGCAGATCGCGCAGCAGCCGTGTGTCAAGCTGCTCGCGCGAGAGCGCCGGCTTAAGATCGATCAAGAGCCGCGTACCCGCAGGTGCGCCCGCGATGACGCCGGAAAGCGAAAGCACCAGCGGACCGCTCACGCCAAAGTGCGTAAAGAGCAGCTCGCCCAGCTCGGAAAAGAGCACTTTACCGTCCTGTTCAGCCGAGAGGGCAACGTTTTTCAGCGTCAGCCCAGCTAGCGCGCGCGGCCAGATTTCTTCGGCAGAGAGCGGAACGAGCGAAGCGACGGGCGCTTCCACTGCGTGCCCCGTCTTGCGCGCAAATTCGTAGCCGTCGCCCGTCGATCCGGTCTGCGGATAGGAGGCTCCGCCGGTGGCGACCACAATCGCGTCGCACGCCAGCGTTTCTCCGCCGACGCGGATCCCGCGCACCGCACCGTCTTCGTTGGTCAGCAGTTCATCCACACGCGCGTCGAGCCGTATGCTGACGCCCGCTTCACGCACAATGCGCTCCCACGCGCGCAAAATATCGCTCGATTTGTCGGAGACGGGAAACACGCGCCCGCCGCGCTCGGTCTTGAGCGGAACGCCCGCCTGCTCGATGCGCTCCATAAGCGCCCTGTTGTCAAAGTGGGCAAACGCGCTGTAGAGGAAGCGCGGGTTGCGCAAGATGTGCGCAAAAAAAGCGTCCCTGTCGGCCACGTTGGTAACATTGCAGCGGCCTTTTCCGGTGATATATAGCTTCTTGCCGAGTTTTTCGTTTCGCTCGAAGAGCGTAACGCTGTGTCCGCACCGCGCGGCATTTGCCGCGGCGCACATGCCCGCCGGTCCGCCGCCGACGACGAAAACGATCATGCGCGCTCCTCTTTGATGGTCTCGGAGAGATAGACGCCCTCCGCGTGCCAGACCTCTTCGAGCTGCGTAAGATGCTGATAGGCCTCATCCTTTCGCGCGTGCCCGATGGCTACGATGATCGCGTTGATCAGGGAAAGCGGGGCGACGAGCGAGTCCGCAAACGAGGCCATATCGCTGCGCGCGCAGAGCGTGAAGTCTGAAATGCGCGCAACCGGCGAAGTGGGCATATCGGTCAGCGCGATCAAAGTCGCCCCCTTTGACTTTGCGTACTTCATCGCGTCTACCGTGCGCGCGCTGTAGCGCGGGAAACTGATGCCAAAGCATACGTCCGACGCATCCACGCGCAGCATGCGCTCGTGGATATCCTGCACCGCGCCGTTGACAAACATCACGTTGTCGCAGACGTAGTCGAGATAATACGTCAAAAACTGCGCCAGCGACATCGCGCTGCGGATACCGAGCACATAGATGCGCCGCGCACGGAGGATGGCGTTGATCGCGCCGTCGAAGCTGTCGTTGTCGATCATATCGATGGTGGCGCGGATGTTGTTCATATCGGAGGAGAGAACGGTCTTGAGCACATCCTGCTGGGGGATGTTCGCCGCAAGGCGGATGCGCTGCACGCTGGTCAGCCTGTGGCGGATGAGGTCCTGCAGCGCTTCCTGCAGCGCAGGGTAGCCGTCCAGCCCCAGCATGTATGCAAAGCGAACGACCGTGGACTCCGAAACGCCAACGCGCTCGCCGAGCTTGGCCGCGGTCATAAACGCGGCGTCGTCATAAGAATTGAAGATATATTCCGCGATGCGCCTCTGCCCCTTGGAAAAGGTGGAATACTGCTTTTCCATCATCGAAAACAATGCGTCCATTGCGTTTCTTCCCTTCATATATTATGAAATGCTTGCGGCGGTATGGCACCTACTTGATCCAGCGTATCTCCCGCGCGCGCATATCCTCCATGCGCGCGCATTGCGTCAGGTCATAGGTGATCGGCGTAAGCGTCACGTATCCTTCGCGCGCCCATCGATCGTCAACATCCATGCCTTCCGAGCAGGTGGTGCACCCGCGCGGAGACCAGTAATACGTCCTGCCGAAAGGATCCACGCGCTCGACATATGCCAGCGCGTATTGCTCAACAGCCAGCGGCGCAACCTTGACGCCCTTGAGCGCGTCAAACGGGAGCGCCGGCACATTTACGTTCAGCACCTCGCCGAACGCAAGCGGATGCTCCTTGACATACGCCACCGCAAACGAAGCGATCCGCGCCGCGGTCTCCATATACTCGCCTTTATAGGAGAGGCTGGAAACCGCGATGGCCTGATAGCCGAGCAGCGCCGCCTCGTGTGCGGCTGCGACCGTTCCGCTGTAGAGCACATCGGTTCCGAGGTTTGGGCCGTGGTTGATGCCGGAAACCACGATGTCCGGCACGGGAAACAGATTTCCCAGCGCAAGGCGGACGCAGTCGACCGGCGTGCCGCTCACCGCATAGGCGGGCACATCCGGCAGGCCCTCGATATGCGCCTTCTGCGCGCGTAGCGGCTCGAGCAGCGTCATAGCGCGGCTGACCGCGCTGCGCTCCCGATCCGGGGCGGAGACATAGATTTCGTGGTGTCGGCTCAGCTCGGCCGCGAGCGAGCGGATGCCGCCGGCAAACACGCCGTCGTCATTGCTTAAAAGCAGTTTCATGCAGGAACTCCGTCAAGTAATCGTAAAAGCATTGTAACATACCGCGCAGAAGAATGCAAAAAAAGAAAAAATGTGCAGGAGCATATCATCCCCCCTGCACATATGATCGCATACGGGATCGGCGCGAGTCGGTCAGTCGACCGGCGAGGCGGCGATCGGCTCGATACTCAGCCCGTCCACCCCGTCGACATAGCCATAACCAAATACAAATGCGATCGTCGCCGCCTGTACGACGACAACACACAGCATGGCGAAGAACCAAACGCCCCGCGGAAAGCGGCCCCGGCCTCGAAAAGCACGATAGAGCAACCGGTTGAGAATGATCGAAAGGATGACCGGCGAGAAAAAAAGCAGCATCTGCAGCGCGCTCTCCAAAATCACCTGCAAGGTTCCGCTTCTAAGGATAGACCAGTCAAACGCCAGCGCCATGCCGAGCATATAGAGCGCGTAGATCGCAAGCAGTATGTTGAGTACGACCAGCACGACGAAGTAGACGGTTACGCGGCCCGCACTGCGCCGCGGCAGCTCCGGGCGGTCATGCCGCATG
Organism: Bacillota bacterium; assembly: GCA_023399275.1. Taxonomy (GTDB): domain Bacteria; phylum Bacillota; class Clostridia; order Christensenellales; family CAG-138; genus UBA7703. Next base: position 21,142 of record JAEWQH010000040.1, on the reverse strand, counting down.
TGCGGCTCGTGCCGTGGATCCGGATGCATCTGTTCCATAGGATTACTCCCCCTTTTCTTCCGTTCCCTCCGGGCTATGCGTCCCGCTCGGCGCGCTCGCACGGAGCCTCTGCCGGCGTTTGCGCCGCCTCGGGTTCCACAAACCGCTCGGCGAGTACCTTCGTCGTAAGATATGCGGAGATCGCGTCGATCGCCATCTTGTTTTTGCCGCCGCGCATAACGGCGAAATCCGCGTCGTTGATGTAGTTTGCGATATACGTCTCGTACACCGGCTTGACCGTTTCAATGTACTGCTCGGCGATGTTGTCGATCGATCGGCCGCGCGTCTTGATATCGCGCTTGATACGCCGCAATAGACAGATGTCCACATCCACGTGCAGGTAGACCTTGAGCGACATCCGCTCGCAGATACGCTTGTCGTAGAACATGTGGATGCCCTCAAGCACCAGCACCTCCGGCGGGGTGATCTGCACCTCCGGCATGTCCGCGCGTTCGTAGTTGACGTAGTCGTAGCCTTTCGTAGTGATCGGCTGGCCGCTTTCAAGCAGTTTGATGTCGTTTAGCAACTCGTCGAAGTCAAAGATGCCGGGCTCGTCGTAGTTGAGCTTGATGCGCTCGGAAAACGGCAGCTCGGGGAAGTTGCGGTAGTAGCAGTCCTGACCGATGATGGTGCAGCTGCAGGCCAACGAATCCTTGATCCGCTTTGCAAGCGTGCTCTTGCCGCTGCCGCTCGCGCCGCAGATGCCGACGATAATCATGAACGCCACCCCCTCGACGCGCTGCGCGGCGATCCGCGCAACGCCCGGTCGGTTTTTGTCAGTTTACCACGAAACGCGGTTCGTTGGCAATGCGCGAGGCCGACCTTTCGCGCCGGGCAAGCGCAAACGCAACCGGAGGCCGCGGACAAATCCGCAGCCTCCGTATGACGCTGTGTTGATTTTCGGGGGATCGAATTACTCCATTGCGTTGAGCTTCTTGTAGTATTCGATCTTCTCCATGGCTTCTTTCTCGGCGCGATCGAAAAGTCCTTCCGCCACATCCGGGAAGGTCTTCTTCAGCGCGGCATAACGCACCTCGCTGGTGATGAACTCGCGGAATGTACCGTTTGGATCCTTGCTGTCGAGCGTAAAGGGATTCTTTCCCTGTTCCGCGAGATCGGGGTTGTAGCGGTACAGCGGCCAGTATCCGGCCTCGACCGCCTTCTTCGCCTCGATCTGCGAGTGGCCCATGTTGATACCGTGGTTGATGCACGGCGCATAGGCGATGATCAGGCTCGGGCCCTTATACGCTTCCGCCTCGTTGACGGCCTTCATGAGCTGATTCGGGTTGGCGCCCATGCTCACTTTCGCAACGTAGACATAGCCGTAACTCATGGCCATCAGGCCGAGGTCCTTCTTCTTTGTGCGCTTGCCGGCGGCTGCAAACTTTGCGATGGAGGCCGTCGGCGTCGCCTTGCTGGACTGTCCGCCCGTGTTGGAGTAGAGCTCGGTGTCGAGCACGAGCACGTTGATGTCCTCGTCCATGGCAAGCACATGATCGAGTCCGCCGTAACCGATGTCGTAAGCCCAGCCGTCACCGCCGATCACCCAGACGGACTGCTTGGTCAGCAGGTCTTTGCTCTCGAGCAGCTCGGTGGCCAGCTTGCAGGCGTCGCAGTCGCAGACCTTGCCCTTCTTGCGCCCTTCCTCTTCCCATTCGGTGCCGGAGAGATCCACGCCTTCCTTGGCGGCCGCGATGAGGCGATCCGATGCAGCGCGGGAAGCCGCGCCGTCGTCCTTCTTCTCGAGCCAGTTCTGCGCCGCCGCGCGAAGTTCCTCGGTCGCATACTCGACTGCGGTGAGCTGGGTAACAACCTCAACAAGGCGGTTTCTGCGCTGCGTGTTGGCCAGCACCATGCCAAAGCCGAACTCCGCGTTGTCCTCAAAGAGGGAGTTCGACCACGCGGGGCCCTGGCCCTTGTCATTGACCGTGTAGGGGCAGGTCGGCGCGCTGCCGCCGTAGATAGAGGAGCAGCCCGTCGCGTTGGCGATGACCATACGGTCGCCGAAAAGCTGCGTGATGAGCTTGACATACGGCGTTTCGCCGCAGCCTGCGCAAGCGCCGCTGAACTCGAAGAGCGGCTTTTTGAACTGGCTGCCCTTGACCGTCGCCGTGTTGAGCTCGAGATCCTTCTCCGGCAGAGCGGCGAAGTAATCCCAGTTTTCTTCTTCCTTCTCGATGGCATCCGCCAGCGGGCGGAACTCCAGCGCCTTGACCTTAGCCGGGCAGACGTCGATGCAGTTGCCGCAGCCCGTGCAGTCCCAGGGGCTGATCTGGATGCGGAATTCATAGTTTTCGAATCCCTTGCCCTGCGCCTTCTTGGTTTCAAATCCTGCGGGCGCGGCGGCCTTCTCCTCGGCCGTAACAAGTGCCGGGCGGATGACCGCGTGCGGGCACGCCAGCGAGCACTGGTTGCACTGGATGCAGTTTTCGGGGATCCAGCGAGGCACATCAACGGCGATGCCGCGCTTTTCATACTTCGTGGTGCCGGTCGGAACCGTACCGTCGGGGCTGAACTTGGAGACGGGGAGGCTGTCGCCCGCCTGCGCGAGCACCGGCCCGATGAACTCCGCAAAATACGGGTCGTCCGTGGTCTTCACAGCCACGGCGCCGTCGGTCGCAGTTGCCCAGGATTCGGGATACTTGACCTCTTCGAGCGCATTGACGCCAAGGTCGATCGCCTCCCAATTCTTGCGGACAACCTCGTCCCCCTTCTTGCCGTAGGACTTCTTGGCGGCGGCCTTCATATACTCGATGGCCTCTTCCACGGGAATCACGTTGGCAAGCTTGAAGAACGCGCTCTGCATGATGGTGTTGATGCGTCCGCCCATGCCGACCTCGCGGGCCAGCTTGACGGCGTCGATATTGTAGAAGCGCAGCTTCTTCTTCGCGATGGTCTGCTTGAGGGACGCGGGCAGTTCGCACTCCATTTCAGCGAGCGTCCACGGGCTATTGAGCAGGAACACGCCGCCTTCGCGGATCCCGTCCGCAACGGCGTAGCGCGTCACATAGCTGGAGTTGTGGCAGGCCACAAAGTCCGCGTGGTCGATCAGATACGGGCTCTGGATCGGCTTTTTGCCAAAGCGCAGGTGCGAAACGGTCAACCCGCCGGACTTCTTGGAGTCGTAGGCAAAGTAGCCCTGCACATACAGCGACGTATGGTCGCCGATGATCTTGATGGAGTTTTTGTTCGCGCCGACCGTTCCATCCGAGCCGAGGCCAAAGAACTTGCACGCGATGGTCCCTTCCGGCGAAGCGTTGACCTGGCGGGTCACGGCGAGCGAGGTGTTGGTCACGTCGTCGATGATGCCGACGGTGAAGTGGTTCTTCGGCGCCTCAACTTCCGAGTTTGCAAACACCGCGTCCACCATGGAGGGCGTGAACTCCTTGCTGCCGAGGCCGTAGCGGCCGCCGACAACCTCGATATCCTTATGCCCCGTCTCGACCAGCGCATTGAGCACATCCTGATAAAGCGGCTCGCCAAGGGAGCCGGGCTCCTTCGTGCGGTCGAGCACTGCAAGGCGCTTAACGCTCTTGGGCAGCGCGTCGACAAATTTGGCGGCGATAAACGGGCGATACAGGCGAACCTTGAGCACGCCGAACTTCGCGCCGTTTTTGTTGAGGTATTCGACGGTCTCCTCGGCGACGTCCGCGCCGCTGCCCATGATGACAAGGACGGTCTCCGCGTCCGGCGCGCCGACGTAGTCGAAGAGGTTGTACTTGCGGCCCGTCAGCTTGGCGACCTCGCCCATGTAGTGCTCGACGATGCCGGGCACCGCGTCATAGTATTTGTTTGCAGCCTCGCGGCCCTGGAAGTAGATATCCGGGTTCTGCGCCGTGCCGCCCTGATGCGGGTGGTCGGGGTTGAGCGCGCGGGCGCGAAATGCCTTGACCGCATCGGTATCGAGGAGCTTGCCCATGTCTTCATAGTCGATGGTTTCAATCTTGGAGACCTCGTGAGAGGTGCGGAACCCGTCGAAGAAGTGCACGAACGGCACGCTGCCCTTGATGGCGGAGAGGTGCGAGACCAGCGCGAGATCCATAACCTCCTGAACGGAGGCGGAGGCAAGCATGGCAAACCCGGTCTGGCGGCAGCTCATCACATCCGAGTGGTCGCCGAAGATGGAGAGCGAGTGCGCGGCGAGCGCGCGGGCGCTGACGTGGAACACGCCCGGCAGCAGTTCGCCGGAGATCTTGTACATGTTCGGAATCATGAGCAGCAAGCCCTGGGATGCGGTGAAGGTCGTGGTCAGCGCGCCCGCCTTGAGCGAGCCGTGCACCGCGCCGGCGGCGCCGCCTTCGCTCTGCATTTCCGCAACGCGGACCTGCTGTCCGAAAAGGTTGGTTCTTCCGTTTGCCGACCAATCGTCCGCAACCTCCGCCATGGGGGAAGAGGGCGTGATCGGGTAAATCGCCGCCACGTCTGAAAATGCGTACGCTACGTGCGACGCGGCGGTATTACCGTCGATTGTCATGGTTTTTGCCATTTGCTGGATGCCTCCTCAGTGATGTGTATGTTATCGGTGTGATCCAATGCTAACCACATGATATTATACCTTCTAAAGGGGACACTGTCAATGAAACCGATACCCCGGAATCGAATAAATGCAGCCCATCCTGCAAAAAAAGAGCCGTTTTATCCTCCCTGCGGCTCAAGCAGCGCAAAAAGCAGAAGATTTCCCAAAGCAGCCCTGGCCGCCCTGGGAAATCGTGCCGAACCGTGTTGATTTTGTCCGCGCATCGCCCCTACGCAAGCGGAGCATGGTATGCCGTTAAAAAGCAAAGCGAACGATGTGATCGACCAGCCTTGTAAAGCGCTCCGAGGCGGTGTCCGCCGTCTGCTGCACCTCTTCATGGCTCAGCGGCTGATCCAGTATGCCCGCCGCCATGTTGGTGATCAGCGAGATGCCGACGGTCTTGATGCCGCAGTGCGCGGCCGCGATCGCCTCCGGCACGGTAGACATGCCGACGGCGGATGCGCCGAGCGTGCGCGCCATCACGATCTCCGCGGGAGACTCAAAGGTCGGCCCGGAGAACATCATATACACGCCCTCCCGCAGCGATACGCCCGCGTCGCCGGCGATCTTTCGCACCTTTGCCCGCAGCGCGCGGTCATAGACATTGGTCTGATCCGGAAAGCGCGGGCCGAAGCGTTCATCGTTCGGCCCGATGAGCGGATGCGAACCGGAGAAGTTGATATGGTCGGAGATCAGCATCAGATCGCCCGGCGAAAAACCGAGGTCTACGCCGCCCGCCGCGTTGGTCAGCAGCAGCTTCTCCACGCCGAGTCGTTTCATCACGCGCACGGGAATCGCGAGATCGGACTGCGGATACCCTTCGTAATAGTGGACGCGCCCCTGCATGCAGATGGCGCCTTTTCCGAACAGCTCGCCGATAACGAACCGGCCCTGATGCCCCTCGACATGGGACTGCGGAAATCCCGGCAGGTCCCCGTAGCCGACAAGCCGCTTGTTTTCGATGCGCTCGGCATAGCCGCCCAGGCCCGAGCCGAGGATCAGACCGATCTTGCAGTCCGCTCCGCAGAGCGGCGCAAGCGTTTCGACCGCGCGTTCGATCACTTCGTTCATGCGCTTATCCCTTATAGATCTCGCCGAGGAAGGATGTGCCGACGTTCCATTGCTCGCCCGTGAGATAGTCAAACACCGTCGCGCCGATATCCGCGAATGTCTTGCGCGTGCCGAGGTTGACGTTTGCTTTGACGTGCTTGCCCGTGACGACGAGCGGGATGTACTCGCGCGAGTGGTCCGTACTTGCCGTGGTTGGGTCGCACCCGTGATCCGCCGTGATCATCAGGATATCTCCATCCTTCATCGCGGAGAGGATGCGCGGCAGCGCTGCGTCAAAAAACTCCAGCGCGGCGGCATAGCCCTCCACGTCGTTTCGGTGGCCATAGAGCATATCGAAGTCGACAAGATTCGTGAAGATGAAGCTGCCGGTGCCCTCCTCCAGAAAGCGCACGGTCGCATCGATACCCGCGTGGTTGTTCTTTGTGTGATCCACGATGGTCACGCCGCGGTGACAGAAGATATCCTCGATCTTGCCGATGCCGACGACGGGCAGCCCGCGTTTGTCCAACGCATCCAGCACCGTATCGGTAAACGGCTCCACGGCGTAATCCTTGCGGTTTTCGGTGCGCTTATACGCACCGCTTGCCCCCTCAAACGGGCGGGCAATCACGCGGCCGACAAGGAAGTTGTCGTCATTGAGCATCTCGCGCGCCACTTCGCAAATACGATACAGCTCATCCAGAGGGATGACGCCCTCGTGCGCCGCGATCTGAAACACGCTGTCTGCGGAGGTATAGACGATGGGCTTGCCGGTCTTTACGTGTTCGTCGCCCAAGCGGGCGATGATCTCCGTGCCGCTGGCTACCTCGTTGCCGAGCGTACCGCGGCCGATCCGCTCCTCAAACGCGCGGAGAAACTCCTCCGGAAATCCGTTTGGATAGGTCTTAAACGCCTGCTTGAGCGGCAGCCCCGCCATCTCCCAGTGTCCGCAGGTCGTGTCCTTCGCCTTCGTCAACTCTGCAAGCCGGCCGTACGCGCCCTTTGGCGTAAGCCCGAGCGTGTCGAGCCTGCTGTTTTCGATGGCGGCCAGGCCCAGCGCAGTCAGATTCGGCAGATCCAGCCTGCCTCGAACCTTGCGGATATTGCCAAGCGTATGGGAGCCGACGTCGCCGAACTCCGCCGCATCCGGCTGCTCGCCGATACCGACGCTGTCCAGCACGATGACGATCGCGCGCTTCTTCTCCAAACTCTGTGTACTCATATCGTTCACCTCGTATTCTATAAATTGGAAAACTTCGTTCTGTTGTGTCCTATGAAATGGTTTGCCTGTCAATCATAGTGTAGTATGATTTCCCGCGCGCGTCAATCGAGCAGCGTGACGCGATCACGCAGCTGCGCGGCAACCAGCGCTCCTCCCAAAAAACAGCGAACCGCGCGGGCGGCGCGGATCGGCAGAGCATGCGCGGCCCGTGCGGCCGCTTGATTGTTCACTACTTTTTCACATAGGTCAGCGCGCGCTGCGCCATGACGGCCACAAACTCGAGGTTGCTGGGCTTGCCTTTGTAGTCGTGCATCGTATAGCCGAAGTATTCGCGGATCGCATCCGCGTTGCCGCGCGTCCACGCGATCTCGATGGCATTTCGCATCGCGTGCTCTACCAGCGGCGGGCGGGTGTTGTAGATCTTCGCCACGGTGGGGTAAACGTCGTTGGTGATGCTCAGATCCACCGGGGCTTCGCTCATGGCGTAGATGCGGATCGCATCGCGCAGATAATAATATCCCTTCAGGTGCGCAGGCACGCCGATGGCGCGAATCCCGGCTGCGATCTGGCTCTCGAGGATGTCCACCACCTCGTCCGCCTTTTCCGTTTCGCGCTCGTAGAGGCGCATGAACTCCAGCACCCTCAGCTGCACAAGCTCGTATTGCAGCGGCTTGGTGAAGCAGTAGATCACGCGGTCTTTGATGATTTGCAGCAGGCGATCGTCCGCCAGCGCCGTGGTCACAAAGACCAGCGGTCTTCGGTCCTCGCTGAGCTTCCCGATGAAGTCCAGCACGCAGATGCCGTCGAGGTCATGCAAAAACAAATCGAGAATGAGAATGTCCACATCCCGCGCGAAGATGGTGTCGATCGCCTCTCTGCCGGTGAATACGCTCGGGAGCAGGCGCACCTCTTCCCTGTTGTGAAACGCCGCCTCGATTCCTTTCGCATCGGCGGCGTTGTTGCTTGCGATCAGCAGTTTCTTCTTCATTCGATCTCCCGCGGCGCGGCAATGCCCAGCGCATCCTTTGCGATGCTGCGATTGGCGCCGTTTTCCGGATGTTTTGCTTTGTCAAACAAGGCCCCGAAGCGAGGCGATGAAAGTCTTTGAAAAGCGCCCTGCTTCGCCGCTCAAACGCTGCGGCGCATGCTTTCCTCCGCCGCGTCGATGAGCCGCTGCGCGTGCTCAAGCGCAACCGGATCCGCGCTGCCGCCGCCCATGATGCGGGCGATCTCGCCTGCGCGTTGCCGCTGCGTGAGCAGCACCGCGCTGCTGCGCGTGCGCTCCCCCGTCTCTTCCTTGAAGACGAGGTACTGGTGGTTTGCATAGGCCGCGATCTGGGGCAGGTGTGTGATGCAGAGCACCTGATGATTGCGCGCAATCTGCCGCATCTTCACGGCAACCGCAGTGCCGATCTGTCCGCTGATGCCGCTGTCGATCTCGTCGAACACCATGGTCGGTATCCCGTCCAGATCGGCCAGCACCGTTTTAAACGAAAGCATGATACGCGAAAGCTCGCCGCCGGAGGCGACCTTGCTCAGCGGCTTGACCGGCTCGCCCCGATTGGTGGAGAGCAGAAACTCGACGCTATCGATCCCGCTTGCGGACGGAATCTCGCCGGGCAGCGTCTCAAAGCGGGCGGAGAACGCGGCGTGCGGCATGCCGAGGTCGCTCAACTCCGGCAGAAGCCGCGCGGATAACCGCTCCGCCGCAGCCTTTCGTAGCTGCGACAGCTCGCTCCCGAGCGCGTCGTACTCGCGCCTGGCCGATGCGTAGTCCGCGGCAAGCTGCTCCCTTCGCTCCTCCGCGCTACCGATGAGCGCGAGCTCTTCGGCGCTCTTTTCACGGTAGGTCAAAATCTCCGCAATGCTCGCGCCATATTTACGCTTGAGCGTGGAGATGAGCTCCAGCCGGGTCTCGATCTCGTCCAGCATATCCGGCTCAAAGGTAAAGTCCGCTTTGTAGTCGCGCAGCGTAAAACCGGCGTCCTCCAGATCGTAGTAGAGCGCGTGGAGCTTTTCGGAGAGCTGCTGATAGTCTGCGCTGAGCCGCGCAATGCCGTCCAGCATATGCAGCGCGGCGCTCAGAGCCGCCAGCGCGCCGCCGGATTCCCCTTCGTCCCCGCTCAACGCGGCGCTTGCGCCCTCCAGCCCTTCCATGACGCTCTGCGCGTTTTGCAAAAGCCCCCGCTGCTCTTCAAGCTGCTCCTCCTCGCCATCCGTCAGCGCGGCGGCGTCGATCTCGCGGATCTGATAATTCAGCAGGTCGATCCGTCGGATGCGTTCCTGCTCGTCATACTGCGCGGCGGAGAGCAGGCGTTTTGCCTCGACCGCGCGATGATACGCGGCCGCCACGCGTTCCTTGCGCTCCAGCACCTCGCGGCCGGCGAAGCGGTCGAGCAGCAGGATGTGTTTCTTCTCGTCCAGCAGCGACTGGTGCGCGTGCTGTCCGTGGATATCCACCAGCGCATCGCCGATGAGCTTGAGCACGCCGGCGTTGATCAGCATGCCGTTTGCACGGCAGACATTCTTGCCGCCAAGTGAAAACTCGCGGTAGAGCGTCAGCTCCCCGTCCTCACAGTCGATCCCCTGTTCGGCAAGCGCTTCGTGCGCCGGCTCGTCCGGCGCAAGGGCGAACACGGCCTCCACACTCGCCTTTTCCTCGCCGGACTTGACGAGCTCACGGCTGGCGCGCTCGCCCAAAACGAAGTTGAGCGCCTCTATGATGATGGATTTTCCTGCGCCGGTTTCACCCGTCAGCACGGAAAACCCATCGTAGAATGCGATCAACTGCCGATCGATCAGCGCGATATTGTGGATGGTCAGCTGCTTGAGCAATGGCGACGCCCTCCTGTTTTGAGCATCTTCCGTCGAAATCCGTCCGCCGCCGCGCCTTTTGCGCTCGGCACAAGGGCCTATTCAGCGTAGGCCGTCAAAAGCGCAAAGCTCCTGCTTGCGGCCGGTTATTTGAGCATCTTCTGAAACTTTTTGATGATATCGCCGACGCTCTTCGCATCGCGTACGGCGATAAAGATCGTGTTGTCCCCCGCGATGGAGCCGAGAATATCCGGCCATTTGAGCGTATCCACCGCCTCCGCCGCCGCGTTTGCGCTGCCTGCGATGGTCTTGATGACGATCAGATTACCGGCGCTGGTCACCGAAAGCACGCAGTTGCTGAACATGCGGATAAAGCGCTCCTGCAGATCCGCCTCGGCTTTTTCGACCGTGGCGTAACGGTAGCGGCCTTCCGGTGTGAGCACCTTGATGAGGCGCAGCTCCTTGATATCGCGCGAGACGGTCGCCTGTGTAACGGAAAACCCGTGGTCGCGCAGCTTGCCCGCAAGCTCCTCCTGCGTCTCGATGTTTTCCGAAGCGATGAGTTTGGAAATCATGTCATGCCGTTTTGCTTTCATGTTTGAATCCCCAATGCAGAATAATAGTGATAATGAATTCGGGTTGCGGGAGTGCAGCACCCCTCCGTCTGGAGGAAAAGAGCGATAAGAGGGCCACAAACGGACCCATTTTGCCGTTTCCATGCCGGATGCCAATCCGGCGCGTTGCTACGTGAGCTTCTTGCGGATGAGCTCAAACACGTTGTGCTCCTGAAAGCGGATGAAGCGCACGCGCAGATTCGAGCGGGTTATGCTGATGCGGTCATCCGGGCTGACATCGCGCAGCTTGATCCCGTCTCCGGCGACAAACCCTTCGCCGTTGACACGAAACGTCCAGATTGCGTCCGGCGCGCTCACGATGGGCCGGATGTGCAGCGTATGCGAGCAGACCGTCGTGACGGTGATGCTGTCGAGCGTCTGGGTGACAACAGGCCCGCCGGCCGAGATGTTGTATGCCGTGCTGCCCGTCGGTGTGGAGGCAATGATTCCGTCGCTGAACACGGAGCCGACCGTCTGCCCGTCGCAGAGCATATCGACATGGATCGTGCCGGAAAACGATTGCTTGGAGATGAGGATATCGTTGAGGCAGCTGGCAGCCGGCGCGCCGTTGATGCTGCAAAGCAGCGTCATGCGCTCCTCCACGCGATAGTCCCCCTGCTGAATCCGCTCGAGCGCCGCGGGAAACTCATCCAGCGCGATCTCGCTCAAAAAGCCGATGCGGCCGAGGTTGACGCCGAGCAGGGGAATGTCTCCCTGCGCAGCGGCGGATGCGAAGCGAAGCAGCGTCCCGTCGCCGCCGATGACGACCAGCAACGCCGGCGCAGGCTGTTCTGCGCGCAGCGCGGCAACGCTGTCCAGCGCGACCGCTTCCTCGCCCAGTGCGGCCGCCTGTGCCATCAGTCGGGCGCGAAACTCGGCGATGCCATCTTTTTCGAGATTCCCAGCAAAGCCGATTTTCATCGTTTTCGCTCCAAAAAAGTTATCGTGCCCATATTATACAGCCTCATTCATAATAATACAAGGGAAAATATGAATATGTATACCTTATATACAGGAAGTGTGCGCGTTTTGAACGACCAAAACGGCTGTGTTGTGGTCGATTCCAGCCGGATCGGCTTCCGGTCGTATGCATTTTTCGAGGAATACGAGAAATTCGATGTTGCCCTTGGGGCCGCGGATCGGTGAATATGTCAGCCCGCTTACGCAAAACCCCGCGTCGCGCGCAACGCCGAGCATCCGGTCGATCACCTCTATGTGCGTCGCCTCATCCGATACGACGCCGTGCTTGCCGACCTTGCCGCGCCCCGCTTCAAACTGCGGCTTGATCAGCGCCGCTACCTGGCCTCCGTCCTTCAGGCAGGGCTGCAGCGGCGGCAGAATCTTGTCGAGCGAGATGAACGAAACGTCGATCGAGGCAAAATCCAACGGTTCGGCAAACCAGGCCGGTTCCATAAACCGCGCGTTTGTGCGCTCCAAAACGGCTACGCGCGCGTCGCTGCGCAGCTTCCAGTCCAGCTGGCCGTAGCCAACGTCTATGGCATATACCTTCTTTGCGCCATGCTGGAGCATGCAGTCCGTAAATCCCCCCGTAGACGCGCCGATATCGGCGCAGACCGCGCCGCCGAGCGCGATGGGAAACGTCTCCATCGCTTTCTCGAGCTTATATCCGCCGCGGCTGACGTAGGGGCACGCGTCCCCGCGCACGACGACCGGCGTCTCTTGCGTAACAAATTGGCCGGCCTTCTCCGCCTTGACCTCGCCGAGATACACCCTTCCGGCGAGCACGAGCGCGCGCGCCTCCTCACGGCTCTTGGCAAGTCCGCGCTCAAAGAGCGCCACATCGAGGCGCGTCTTCATGCCGGCTCCTCCGTCAGGTTCCGCTCGAGCGCCTCCGGCGTCAGGCCGCAAAACTGGCGCTGGTGGTTGACGCAGGCCTGCATAACGGGGTCGTCCGGCACGCACATCCGCACGACGGGGATGGGCGCAAGCGCGGCCGCAACGCGCAGCCCGAGGCAGTCCACCCCTTCCTCCATGACGACGATCTTCTTTGCCCCGGTGCTGATGCGCCGAAGCATGGCCTCGTCCATCGGCCGGACCGTCCGCGCATTGACCAGCCCGGCACCGAGCCTTCGGCACACGGGGATCGCCACGGCGACCATGGCGCCGGTCGCAACGACGGTGCGCTCCGCGATCGGCAGCAGTTCCTCCCAAACGCCTTTTTCAACCGGCTGTGTCGAGACGGCCTGCATCAGGCTGCCACGCGGATAGCGCACCGCGGCAGGCTCGCCGCGCAGGACCGCGAGCTTGAGCATATGCACAAGCTCCTGCTGCGTAGCGGGCGAGTAGACGGTCATGTTCGGCATGGTGGACAAAAAGGCCATGTCGTAAACCCCCTGGTGCGTCTCCCCGTCATCCCCGACGAGGCCCGCGCGGTCCACCGCCAGCACGACCGGCAGCTTTTGCAGGCAGATATCGTGAAGAATCTGGTCGTATCCGCGCTGTAAAAATGTGGAGTAGAGCGCGACCACAGGCTTGAGCCCGCCAGCGGCCATGCCGGCCGCCATGGTCAGCGCGTGCTCCTCGGCGATGCCTACGTCGAAAAAGCGCGCCGGATACCGCCCGGCAAACTCCGTCAGCCCCGTCCCGATCGGCATTGCCGCCGAGACCGCTACCAGCAGCGGCTCCTTTCCTGCCAAAGCCAGCATCGTGTCGCCAAAGACGCTGGAGTTGCTCTTTTTCAGCGCGCTCTCGATGTCCCCGGTATCGATGGAAAACGGCGCGACGCCGTGAAACTTCTCCGGGTTTCGTTCGGAGAAGGCATAGCCCTTGCCCTTTTGCGTCACGCAGTGCACAAACACCGGCACGCACAGCTCCTTCGCGCGCAGAAACATCCGCGTCAGCTCGGCGATGTCGTGGCCGTCGATCGGCCCGAGATAGAGAAAGCCCATGTCTTCAAACATCAACTTGGGCATAAGAAAGCTCTTGATCCGGTTTTTGACGTTCTCCATGTGCCGCGAGAGCCAGTGCCCGATGATGCCCGTATCCAGCGCGCGCACGAGCCAGCGTTTGAGGCGCACGTACCAGCGGCTTGAGCGCATGTTCACCAGCATACGGTGCAGCGCGCCGACATTCGGCGAGATGGACATCTCGTTGTCGTTGAGGATGACGATCAGCGGCACGTCTGCCTGCCCCGCATCGTTGAGTCCTTCAAACGCAAGCCCGCCAGCCAGCGCACCGTCCCCGACGAGCGCGACGGCAAATCCCGCCTCGCCGCGCAGCTTTTTAGCCCGCGCCATACCGAGCGCGGCAGAGATTGCCGTGGAAGCATGGCCGGTGTTGAAGTGGTCATGCTTGCTTTCATTCCGTTTTGGGAAGCCGGAGAGACCGTTTTCCTGGCGCAGCGTGCAAAACGCCTCCCTGCGGCCCGTGAGGATCTTGTGCGCATAGGATTGGTGCCCCACGTCAAACACGATCCGATCGACCGGGCTGTTGAAGGCGCGGTGCATGGCGATGGTCAGTTCCACGGCGCCCAGGCTGGAGGCGAGGTGTCCGCCGCAGCGCGCGACGTTTTCGATCATATACTGACGCATCTGCGCCGCAAGCACGGGCAGATCGCAGTCGTTCAGTTTTTTAAAGTCCTCAAGCGAGTTGACTTTGTCGAGCACAGGGTAACGATCCATGTCCATCAAAATCTTTCTGTCTACGCCGTCATATCGCGGCGGTCAGGATTTTCGCGTCAGCGTGTAGGTGATGAGTTCGAGGAAAAATGAGGCGTCTCCGCCCGCCTGCAAGACCGCCTCGCGCGCATCCCGCGCGTAGCCTTTGGCAAACTCTTTCGCGCGCTCGAGCCCATAGACGGTGGCAAACGTCGTCTTGCCTTCCTGCGCATCCTTGCCGACGGACTTGCCAAGCAGCTCCGCTTCGCCTTCAAAGTCCAGTATGTCGTCGGTGATCTGAAAGAGTATGCCGTATGCGTCCGCAAACCGAGCGAGCGCCTCGCGCGCCTGCGCGCTTGCGCCCGCGCAGACCGCGCCGGCCGCAGCGGCAGCGCGAAACAGCGCGCCCGTCTTATACTCCTGGAGGCGGCGCAGCAGGGATTCGTCCCCGCCGCTGTTGACATCCAAACTCTGGCCCATGACCATCTCAAACGCTCCCTTTGCAATGCTGGAGAGCGCACCCGATGCCGGGCAGAGAGAAAGCGCATAAAACGCCAGCGAAAGCAGGCCGTCTCCCGCCAATATCGCATTCGCCTCACCAAAGGCCTTGTGGTTGCTGGGCTTGCCGCGGCGCATGTCGTCATTATCCATGGCGGGCAAATCGTCGTGGATCAGCGAATAGGTGTGGATCATCTCCAGCGCGCAGGCCGCGTGCAGCGCATCCTCGGCCGCTCCTCCACAGAGCTCACAGGCCGCCATGCAAAGCGCGGGTCGAATGCGTTTGCCGCCCGAAAACACGCTGTAGGCCATGCTCTCCTGCAAGATCGGCGCGCGTTCGCTCTCGCCGAGCAGTTCGCCGAGCTTTCGCTCCGTCAGTTCAGAGTAGCGCTTTAGCCGTTCACTCAACATCGTCCTTGCCCTCCGCGCTCGCGTTGAGCCGCGTGATAGTCGCTTCGTATGCATCCAGCTGGCGCTCGCAGGTCTTGACGAGCGTCATGCCCTCTTCATACAGGCGGATCATCTCGTCCAGCGAGCCCTCCGCGCCCTCCAGCTTCCCTACGATGTCGGAAAGCTTCCGCATTGCTTCTTCAAAGCGAATCGATTGCTCCATATCCGTGTCCCTTCCGGCGGTCAGCCGCCGTCCCTGCCGATCACCCGCTCGATCCGTGCGTCCGCAGCGCCGTCGTGCATGCGGATGTTCACGGCGCCGCCCGCGCGCATCTCCAAAACGCCGCCGAGCGCGCGCCCGTCCGGGTCGGTCAAAATCGCATAGCCGCGCTCCAGCACGGCCGATGGATCCAGCGCCGTGAGCTGGGCGCCGAGGCGCGCCAGCTCCGCCCGCGCAGCCAGGAGTCGTTCCTTCGCGGCACGAACCGCACGCTCCCGCGCGGCGTCGAGCGATTGGCGCTCACTCATCAGCCTGTTTTCCAGCAACCGAAACGCCTTTGCCGAGGCAAAGAGGCGCACCGTCGCACGCATACGCTCGAGCCGTGCGCTCAGCGCGCGGCCCATGCGTTCGCTCTGCTGGCGCAGGGCTTCGTAGCAGGCGTCCATCTCCGGCACCGCTAGCTCCGCAGCAGCGGACGGCGTAGGCGCGCGCAGATCTGCTACGAAATCCGCTATGGTAAAATCCGTCTCGTGACCGACCGCGCTGATGACGGGGATGCGGCTCTGCGCGATCGCCTCCGCAACCACCGGCTCGTTGAACGCCCAAAGATCCTCCAGGCTGCCGCCGCCGCGGCCTACGATGAGCACATCCGCCGCATCTTGCTTATTCATGGCGCGGATGGCATCCGCAATCTCCTCCGCAGCGCCCGCGCCCTGCACGCGCACGCTGTAGAGCGCAACCGGCATGCGCGCAAACCGGCGGCGGATGATGTTGAGAATGTCCTGCACAGCGGCACCGGTCCCGCTGGTGACCACGCCGACGCGGCGCGGCAAAAACGGAATCGGGCGCTTTCTCTCCTCGGAGAACAGGCCGCGCTCCTCCAGCTCTTTCTTCAGCGCGAGAAAGCGCAGGTACAGCTCCCCTTCGCCGCTCTTTTTGAGATAGTTTGCGTATAGCTGAAACGAACCGTCCTTTTCATAGAGCGACGCCCTGCCGTAGAGCAGCACCTGCATGCCGTCCTGCGGCTGGAAGTTGAGGCGCATCGCCTGCTGGCGGAACATGACGCAGCGCACGAGCGCGCCCTCGTCCTTCAGCGAAAAATAGAGATGTCCGGAGGAGTGCCGCTTAAAGCCGCTGATCTCCCCGTTCACCCGCAGGTTGGCAAGGTTTGGATCGCCCGAAAGCAGCAGCGAAACATACTCATTGAGCTCGCTGACACGAAACACCGGCTGCAGCGCCTGCTCCAACCCGCTCACCTCCTAATCTGATCCTGATCCCGCGCAAGCAGCGCAACGCCAACCGCGTTGTCTGCGGAAAGTCCGCTTGGCGCGTAAAACACCGCAGCGTCAAGCCGCTTTTGCAGCAGCTCACGCAGCAGCACGCTGCCGGAAACCCCGCCGGAAAGCAGCGCGGTCGTGCAGCCCGTCTCCTCAAACGCGTTGGCCAGCAGTTTTGCGAACGTGCGCGCCATGCAGTCGTACACCGCATAGGCAACCGTTTCACGCGCGGCGCCGGCGTCGATCAAGCGCTGGCACTGCGACTCCTGCCCGGAAAATGAGCAATTCAGCCCGCGTACGCTGGCGGGCAGTTTGAGCGTGCGGTCGGCGGCCGCAGCCGCGAGCGCCTCCAACGGTACGCCGCTTGGAAACGGCAGCCCGAGTCGAACGCCGACCCGGTCTACAAACTGGCCCGCGTGCAGGTCGCCGCACCCTCCGATGCGCTCGATCACACCGATGCGTCCGTTTTCCCGCCGCACCCGCAGCAGGTCGGTCGTGCCGCCGGAAAGATGCATCGCCAGAAACACGCCGTTCTCGGCGAAGCGCGCTTCCTGCCCAAGCAGCGCGGCGCGGATATGCCCCGCCTGATGCGTGGTTTCATAAAGCGCCACGCCGAGCGCGGACGCGAGCGAAACTGCGGCGAGCCTGCCCGCTAAAAATACGGGCATATAGGATTCCTCCGCCGCGGTAGGCTTTGCGCTGCAGGCAACGGCCGAGACCGCCGCGCGGTCGATGCTTGCCGACAGCGCCTCGACCAATGGCGGCAGATTGCGCACATGCTGAAAAACAGCGTCGCTCTGGCGCAGCCCCCGCCCACCCAACGGCACAGAAAGCATCGTTCTCCGTTCGAAAACGATGCCTTCGTCTGAAACACAGGAAACGGACGTCGTATAGTTGCTGGTGTCGATTCCGAGGAAGAGCTTGCTCACGGCGAGCCAACCTCCCGGGCGACGCTGCCGAGGATGCCGTTGACAAACGCGTAGGAGCGCTCCCCGCCGTAGCGCTTGGCCAGCTCCACGGCTTCGTTGATGGCTGCGCCGGTCGGCACATCCTCCTTGCGGTAGAGCATCTCATAGATCGCCACGCGCAGGATGCTCAGATCGACCCGCGCGATGCGGTCGATCACCCAGTCCTTGGAATAACGGCTGACCAGCGCGTCGATCTGAGTCGTGTGCAAGCGGACGCCCTCGAGCATCTGCCCGACATAGAGGAGATCCTCCTGGTCCAGCGAGCCGATCAGCTCGGCTTTCTCGCAGACGCATTCGGGTGTGTCCTCTCCGCCCAGCAGATTGGAAAAGTGCATCATCATCGCTACTTCGCGCGCGGTCGTTCTGCTCATGGTGTTCGTATCCCAGTCCTGACTTTGTGTTGTCCGGCCAGCTCGCAGCGCGGCATAGCGGGCGCGCTGCTGAGTACCGTTGTATTTCGCGTTTTACTTGTTCTTCGAAAACAGCTTGCTAAAGAACTCCTTGATCCCTTCCGGCCCGCTCTGGTCGAGCAGGTAGCCGATGAAAAAGCACAGCGCAAGGATGACGAAGAGCAGTATCGTGCGCCAGAACCCGATGGTGAAAAACAGGATCGACAGCAGCAGCCCAACGAGCACCAAAAGCACGGTGAACTTATGGTTTTTGACAAATTCCCAAAACGCGTTCATGACTCTCCCCTCACTCCGGGCGGGAAACGGCGGCCGTCGTTACAGCATGCTCCGCGCTCTCGACCAGAACGCCGATTTCATTGACCGGGATACCTGTGAGCGACTCCACGGTCTCCTTGAGCGACTTTTGCAGCTCACTCGAAAGGGTGACCACGTCCGTATCCGGCAGCACGCAGAGGCGGATGCCGATGGTGACTCCGGTCTCCGCCGATTGCAGCGTGGTGTGTACATCCTTCACGCGCGGGATCGCGCGGCAGTGCTTCTGCACCATGCTGTCGAGCGCCTCGAGCGAGATATACGTTCCGCCGAACTCCGTCTGCTTCATCAGCGCGGATGCGGGGCGCGCATCGCCCTTCTTGCTCCTGCCCGCAAAGAGAAGTTTGATGCTGATCAGCAGCAGCAGCAAGCCGCTTCCCGCAAGGATCAGCGCGTTTTCGCGGAACATGTAAAACAGGGAGACGAAGCTGTTGACCATATCCTCCGGAATCAGATTTGCCGCGATACCAAAGAGCACAAAGGACACAAGGATGGCGGCGATGAGCAGTATAGCCAGCAAAATCCGATCGAATATCTTGAGTTTCATGTGTCTGCAAACCCCCTTTTCGTCCGCCGCGCCGGAGCGCGAGCGGATGGGCCCCAATGGCTGCGCGCCTGCTTTTGCGCGCATCCCGCAAAACGGGCGGAAGCATATCCGCCCGTCCACGGGTCAAATCAGCGGCCGCGCCTACTTCACGCGCGGCGGTTCAGGCTCGACAGCTTCCGCAGGAACGGGCTGCGCTTCCTTTTCTTTTTCCTTCTCCTTGGCCTTCTCCTTGCGCTTTGCAGCGCGGGAGCCGTTTTGCTCGCCCTGCTCAAACACGACGCTCTGGACAAACACGTTGATCTCCACAACGCGCAGACCGGTCATCGTCTCGATGGCGCTCTTGACGGCGGCCTGAATATTCTCGCAGACCTCTTTGATCCTGTATCCGTACTGGATGCTGACGGCAACGTCCACCGCCGCCTCTTCCGTTCCGACCTCGACCTTTACGCCCTTGGTCAGGTTCTTCTTGCCAAGCATTTCGGTGATGCCTTCCACCATTCCGCCGCTGAGGGCAGCTACGCCTTCCACATCGGAAACCGCGAGGGCGGCAATGGTCGCGACGACTTCGTCCGCGAATATGATGCGGCCACCTTCCGCCTCCACCTTGGAAACGTCGGTCTTGGAAGCTTCGATGCCGGCCTTCTTCTCTTCAGACATAAGTACACCTCCATTCTGTTTACTAAAAATTATATCCTATGAGGGGTGCGATGTAAATATGCAAAGCGCCGGCCTTGTTACCCGCGCGTGAACGCACTGCGGCTAATTGATGGCATTTTTGCATATTAAGCGGTATTTCGCACACGCACGCGGCTTTCGCCCGGTAGGCCGTGCCGTTTGCCGCTTGGCACCAAATCGGAGCGCCTTGCCAGTATACGCATTTCCCGGCACAATGGCAACCATATTTCTTCGATCGGTTTTCATTTTGCGAAAACAAAGGCGCGCAGCGCTATTGTATATTTGTATACAACCCCTTGTGTTTTGCGCCGAAAGAGGCTACACTGAAAACAGGAATGTGAACGTACATTCCCCATTTCCATCGTATCCGCGCGCGTAACCGCGCCGCGAAAGAGAGCATTCATGAACGGATTTTACGAGAATAAAGACTATGGCTCGCTGTCGGAAAAGGTCTACCGCTTTTTGCGGGACGGTATCGCCGAGGGCCGCTATCAAACGGGCGACTGTCTGGTCGAGATGAAGATCGCGGAGGAGTTGGGCGTCAGCCGCACGCCTGTGCGCGAGGCGCTCAAGCAACTCGAACTGGAAGACCTCGTCTCTTCCCACCCAAACCGCGGCGTCGTCGTCAAGAGCTTTACCACCGAAGACCTGCAGGACGTCTCCACCATCCGCCACCTGCTCGAGGGGCAGGCCGCCTACTGGGCGGCGCAGCGCGTAACGGAGGAGCAGCTCGCAGAGCTGCGCGAGGTGGTGGAGCTCATGGAGTTCTACACCGCAAAGAAAGATGTGGTGCACCTCGTCGCGCTCGACACGCGCTTTCACGAGCTGATCTACGAGGCCAGCGGCAGCCGGACGATCCGCCACATCCTCGCCTCGCTGCACCACAACATCCGAAAAGCGCGCCAAAGCTCGCTGACGCTGCCTGACCGCGCGCCGAATTCGCTCGCCGAGCACCAGAGCATTTTTCGAGCCATCGAGCGTAAAGATGCGGATGCGGCCAAACAATATATGGAGGCGCACGTCGCCATCGCTGCGGGAAACCGGCCAAACGAATAACGGCCGGGCTCCCGCTTTTTCTTACACAGCCAGATTTAGCCAAACGGCGGGAGGAAACCGATATGCGAATGGTTTGCACATCCGAGCGGCACGCATCGGCAGGCCCGGGCGAATTTATCCTTGCGCGCGCTGAAGATGCGCTGCTGGAAGCGCTTGTGCGGTACCGTGGGCGGGTGCAGGTGATCTACCTGGATCCGCCGTTTGGCACAGGCGACGTGTTCCACTGCAAGGTCGGCGCCGGGCGCACGGCGCTCTCTCTGCCGGCCTATGCGGATGATATGGACGAGCCGGATTATCTGACCTGGATGCGCGGCATCCTCACCGGCGCGCGGGAACTGCTCGGCCCGGGCGGATCGCTTTACCTGCACATCGACTACCGCATGAGCGCAAAGCTTCGGCTGATGCTGGACGATATCTTCGGCGCGCAGAACTTCATGAATGAGATCGTCTGGTGCTACAAGTCCGGCGGCCGCGCCACGCGCTATTACCCGCGCAAGCACGACACCATCCTCTTCTACCGCAAAAGCGCAAGCGTATATTTCGATATCGCCTCGGTTGGCCGCCCTCGCGGGCCGGAGAAGCGAAACCACATGAAGCGCTTCATCAGCGAGGACGGACGCGTCTGCTTCTCCATCCGCTCCGGAGGAAAAACCTACACCTACTCCGAGGACTCCCCTGTCTACCCAAGCGACGTCTGGGATGATATCGAGCATCTGCAGCAAAAGGACAAAGAGCGCGTCGGCTACGCAACCCAGAAACCGGAGGCGCTGCTCAACCGCGTGATCCTCGCCTCGTCCCGGCCGGGCGATCTCGTCTGCGACCTGTTTTCCGGCAGCGGGACAACCGCCGCCGCGGCGGCCAAACTTGGCAGGCGCTTTCTCGCCGTAGACGCTTCACCGATCGCGCTCTATACGCTG
>JAEWQH010000031.1 GCA_023399275.1 Bacillota bacterium | reverse complement strand
CCGACGCAAAGACGTATCCGCTTACACTCACGGTATACAGCCTGCTGACGGATACGACCATTCGCTGGCACATCATGGCGGCGGCATCTCTGATCGGCATCATTCCGCCGGTTGCCATCTTCACTTTTTTTCAGAAATACATCATCAAGGGCGTCACATCCGGCGCTGTGAAAGGTTAGTCGGGGAGGGGAACGATGGACACGATCTTGAACGCGGCATTCATCGGCTGCGGTGCGATTGCGGTAAAGAAGCATTTGCCCCTGGCCCAAGCAGATCCGCGTCTGCGCATCCGGGCGCTGTACGATACAAACGAAGCCGCCGCCGCGCAGTGCAGAGAGACGTTCGGCTCGCAGGATACCGTGCTGGCCGACAGCGCAGAAGATGCATTTTCCAGGGATGATGTGGATCTGGTGTTTATCGCCACTCCGAACAGTACACATGCGGCATATGCCACCGGCGCGCTGAACGCAGGAAAGCATGTCGTGTGTGAAAAGCCGATGGCCATATCTTCCGAGGATGCGAAGGCGATGCTTGCGGCCTCGCGAAAGAGCGGAAGGCTTTTGCATATCTCCTACCAAAATCGGTTTTCAAACCAAGCTCTGTATGTAGAGCGACTGCGTCGGGAGGGCTTCTTTTCAGACATCTATTACGCGAAGGCGTATGCCATCCGCCGCCGCGCCGCGCCGACATGGGGCGTAACCACCAACCTCTCTTATCAGGGCGGAGGTCCGCTGATCGATATTGGCTCTCATGCGCTGGATCTTGCGATGTGGCTTTCGGATAATTTTGAGCCCGCCTACGCCGTTGGATCAACGCATCGCAAGTTTGCGCAGCGCGGCAGCGCGGCCAATCTCTGGGGCAACTGGGACCCGAAAAAGTTTGAGGTGGAGGATTGCGCGCTGGGATTTGTCGTGATGAAAAATGGAATGACGCTCACGGTGGATGCGACCTATGCTCTGAATACAGCGCTTGAATTTGAGGCGAGCGTCGATCTCTTCGGCGTCAACGGCGGCGCGCAACTGCGCGAAAGGGATGGCGTAACCCTGATCCATGAGATGGGCGGGCGCATGTGCATGAGCCAGACCGATCTGCAGGAGACGCCACGCGCCCTCACGCCGAAAGGGCGGATGCTCAGCGCATCCGAACGGGAACACGAATCCTTCATGGCGATGCTGATGGAGGGGCGGTTCGCCGACCCGGCTGTAGAGCAGGCGTATGTGGTTTCGCGCGTGGTAGAAGGGATCTACGCTTCGGCGGCAAGCGGACAACCGTACTATTTTTAGAGAGCGTTGCGCGCATCCGCGCGGGCGAGACGGACGCCGCCGCGTCCGTTTTGCATGCCGGCGCGTGCCCGCGCAAACAGAACCCAATCAAACGGTAATTGAATTCTCAGGAGGCTCGACAATGCAGCAATTTCAAGTGCCCTGGGGGCAGTGGTATGAGAGAACAAACCGGCGAATTGCGTTTCCGGATGGCTGGGATGTGCGCTACTGCGGTATGCGGCACACCGAAGCGCTGACAAGAGAGCAAGTGATCGAGCGGATCGACAGCCCCTACGGAACCGGTCGTCTGGAGACGCTCGCGAAAGGCAGACGAAGCGCCTGCATCATCATAGACGACATCTCCCGGCCTACCCCCGGAGCTTTTTTGCTGCCAATCGTCATTCAAAAGCTCGTCGACGCCGGGATCGGATACGACTGCATCAAGGTACTCATCGCTCTGGGCGGACACCGCCCGATGACCCGGCAGGAGATGGCGCTCAAGGTCGGCCAATGGGTGATTGACCGGGTGCAGGTGCTCAACCACTTTCCCTTTTCAGCAGACCTGGTGACGATTCCGGACGAAAAACAGGTCATCAAGATCAATCGCAATTTTATGGAGGCAGAGTTGCGCATCGCGGTAGGATGCATCGTTCCGCATACGTTGGCGGGGTTTTCCGGCGGCGCAAAGGCGGTCATTCCCGGCATCGGAGGCATCGAAACGCTCTATAGCAACCATACGCTCGTGTTTGCGGACCCGAGCGCCGGCAGGTCTTTTAAGACGAGTACCTGTGATCCTGATAACGCCATGCGAAAGAATATGGAAGAGATCGTGGGCAAGGTTGGGCTGGATTTTATCGTAAACGTCGTGCTCAACGACGAAATGCAGGTCGCGGGTGCGTTTGCCGGTCATTTTGTAAAGGCACACCGCAAGGCCTGCGCCTATGCGACGCAGAGCCTTGAAACCGAACTGGTTGAGAATGCGGATATCGTGGTGCTTTCTGCCTTCCCAAAGGACACGGAATATTCGCAGATCGGCACCTGTTTTGCCGTTCTGGGGCATCATAAGACCCGCTGCGTCAAGCCGGGAGGTACGCTGGTGGCTATGACCGCCGCGAGCGAGGGCGCGGGATTTCACTCGTTGTTTGGACCGGGCATGCGCCTTTTTTCGCCACACGACGACAACATGCCGCCGATGGAACTGGCCGGCACGGAGCTGCTGGTCTACTCCGACGGTGTACGTGAGATCGACATCCGCCAGTTCTACCGTGATCGGCCGCCGCATATCTACGGCGAATGGCAGGAGGTTCAGAAGCGGCTGGAGGAAAAATATGCCGGCAGGCGACCGGTTGTGGCGATCTACCCCATGGGGGCGATTCAAATCGGCATGATGCGTGAGGCGGAGGGAACAAACAGTGAGCGAGAGATTTGACGTTGCGATCATCGGCGGCGGTGTCGTTGGCAGCGCGGTAGCGCGTGAGCTGTCCCGCTCGCAGCTCGACATCGTCGTATTGGAAAAGGAGCTGGATGTCTGCAACGGCGTAAGCGGACGCAATACGGGACTGCTGCATTCCGGTATTTTGAATGAGAAGGGCCTGTTGCGCACTGTCTGCTGCATGGAGGGGAATGCGGAGTTTGACCGTGTGGCCGAGGAACTGGATGTTCCATTCCGCCGCTGTGGCAAACTCATCGTGGGCTTTGGCGACGAAGAGCGCGTGCGACTCGAGGCATTGTATCGCCGCGGAATGAGCAACCATTTGCCCGGGCTGCGCATGATCGACCGGGATGAGATCAAGACGATCGAACCGAATGCGGACGGCGACTTTGCGATTTTTGTTCCGTCTGCAGGCATCCTCTGCCCGTTCAGCTATACCATCGCACTAGCGGAAAACGCCGTGCAAAACGGTGTTTCCTATCATTTTGACCGTGAGGTGTTGACCGTCCGCCGTGGTGAAGACGGGTTGTATGTGCTTGAGACCGCAGGCGGCTCATACGCCGCGCGCTGGGTGATCAACTGCTCCGGCCTCTCTTCCTATCATTTCAGCGAGATGCTCGGGTTTGGCTCGTATACACCGCGCCGCGTGAAGGGGCAATATGAGATATTGGATAAAAAGGCTGGGGCGTATCTCTCGCTGCCGATCTATCCAACGCCGAATGAGTTCGGTGCGTTTGACGTGCATGTCACGCCGACGGTTGATGGGAATATACTCGTCGGCCCAACGATTGAGAATGTCGGCCTTGCGCTGGACTACGGCACGACGGAGGAGATGATCGATGCGCTTGCTTGCAGCGGCGCCAAGATGTTTTCACAGGTTAAGCGAGAGTATTTCATCCGCAACTATGCGGGCATCTTTCCGACCGTTGTAGATCCGACTACAGGCGGAGAACTGGATTTTCAAATTCAAACCAGCGAACGGATTCCCCATGTGATCAACTTACTGGGGATCAACTCGCCGGGATTGACCAGCGCTCTGCCGCTGGCGCGCCGCGTTTGCGCCAAGCTGCGCGAGCGGGAGGAACTCGTTGTAAACAAATCGTTTGATCCGGTGCGAAAGGGTAACCCGCGCTTTGCCGAGCTGTCGCGAAAAGAACAGCAGCGCCTGATTGCCCAGGATCCGGATTACGGCGAGATCTATTGCCGCTGCGAGTGCGTCACCAAGGCGGAGGTGAAGCGGGCGCTGCACAACCCGCTCGGTGTTTCTACGGTAAGCGGCATCAAGTACCGAACACGCGCTTCCATGGGGCGCTGCCAGGGCGGATATTGTGAAACGAGGCTGACCGCGATGATCCAGGAAGAACTGCACCGCAATAGAGAAGAGGTGCTGCTGCACAAGCAGGGTGCCAACATGTTTACAGGGAAAGTGAAGTAGCTATGGAAGAACGAGATGTCATCATCATTGGCGGCGGTCCGGCCGGTCTGGCGGCGGCTGTCGCGCTGAAAAAACGTGGCGTAGCAGACATCCTCATCATCGAGCGCGAAAAGCAACTGGGGGGCATCCTGCGCCAATGCATTCACGATGGATTCGGACTCACGCGCTTTGGCGAAACGCTCAGCGGGCCCGAATACGCGCAGCGCTTCATCGATGAAGCGCAAGCGCTGGGCATTGCGTGCATGACAAATACGACGGTGATCGACCTCAGCGGCGACAAAGTTGTGACAGCAGCGACACGAAGCGGGCTGTTTCAAGCAAAGGCATCGGTCGTAATTCTGGCCATGGGCTGCCGGGAACGCACACGCGGCGCGCTGGCCATCCCGGGCACACGGCCTGCAGGAGTCTACAACGCGGGCGTTGCGCAGAGTTATATGAATCTCTACGATACGATGGTCGGCAAAGAGATCGTCATCATGGGATCGGGCGACATCGGCCTGATCATGGCGCGCCGCTTCACGCTGGAGGGCGCGCACGTCAAGGCGGTATTTGAGGTGCTCCCATATCCCAGCGGGTTGCCGCGCAACATAGAGCAGTGCCTCAACGATTACGACATCCCACTCTATCTGAGCCATTCGGTCGTAAAGATCCATGGCGAACGTCGGGTAGAGGGTGTCACCGTTACGCAGGTCGACGAACGGATGAATCCGATCCCGGATACGCTGAAATACTTCCCCTGCGACACACTAGTGCTCTCCGTAGGGCTGATTCCGGAAAACGAGCTGTCTCTGGCTGCCGGCGTCCTTTTGGATTCGCGCACGAAGGGCGCGGAGGTGGATGAAAACTGCCAGACGAACGTTCCCGGCGTCTTTGCGGCGGGGAATGTGCTGCATGTGCACGACCTTGTGGACTTCGTTTCGCTGGAAGCGGAAGCATTGGCTGCAGGCGCTGCGGCATATCTGGAAAACGGAGGGCTGCCTGCCTGCGACATCCCGGTCGTAACGGATGGCAGGATTGGCCACGTTATCCCGCAGAGAGTCAGCGGAACAAAGGATTTTCAGCTCTCCCTTCGCGTGCGCGCGCCGATGGAGCGATGTAAGATCGTTCTTCGCCAGGGAAGTCACGTCATCAAGCGCGTGCCGCAACAAAAGGCGATCCCTGCGGAGATGCTGCAATTTACCGTTCGCGCGGATGAGTTTATTTCAAATGAGACGATTGAGGTGAGCGTGGAATGATCCGAAAACGAAGCTTTATCTGCATTGTATGCCCAAACGGCTGTGTGATCGAAGCGCACCTCGACGACGGGCGTTTGCTCGCCGTGAGCGGCAACAAGTGCAAGCGCGGAGAAGAGTATGTTTTACAGGAAGTCACCGATCCGCGGCGGACCATTGCTTCCAGTGTGCCGATCAGCGGGGCGGTTCTTCCGCTCTGCAGCGTTCGCGTGACTCGTCCAATCCCCAAGCGGGAGATCTTTCACGTGATGCAACAGATCAACCGTGTTCGCTTGACCGCGCCGGTTCATATCGGTCAGATTGTCCTCCACGACGTCTGCGGTCTTGAAAGCGATGTTATCGTAACCAAGGAGATGGAGTGCATCGAAGGATCGAGATGAAGATTGCCGACAGCGGAGAAAATGAGCATGGAACATATACTGGTTCTTGTACCGTTTGACGCGTCGTATCGCGAACGGACAAAATCCATCGCCGGTGATACGAACAAGGTCGTGTTTTTGGATTCCGATTGGGATCGCGCGGCATATGTGGCACAGTTGGGCAAAGCGAGCGTCGTATTGGGCGATCCGGCACCGGACGACGTACCGCTGCTTGGTAAGCTGCGGCTGCACCAAACCACCTGGGCCGGCATTGAGCACTACGCGACGCAAAAGGAATGCTACCGAGATGCGGTATTGTGCAACATGACGGGAGCCTACGGCCCCGCCATTGCGGAATACTGCATCGGCGTGATACTGTCAATGTACCTACGCCTGCCGGGGTATTGGGCGGCGCAGCAAAATGCGGAATGGATACAACCGCTTCGATCAAAAACACTCGAAGGAACCACGGCGCTGATTCTCGGCGCAGGAGATATTGGCGGCGCTCTTGCCAAGAGACTGCGCCCGTTTGTGCAGAAGATCATAGGTGTTCGGCGAAACGCGGAGGAAGCGCTTGACGATTTCGACGAGATGCATGCGCTGGACGCACTGGATCACCTTTTGCCGCAGGCGGACATCGTAGCCTGCTGTCTGCCGGATACGCCGGCGACGCGCGGATTATTTGGCGCGAAGAGGTTCTTGCGTATGCGGGCAGACGCCGTATTCGTCAACATTGGACGCGGAAACCTGATAGATGCGGACGCGTTGTATGATGTTTTGGAGCGGGGTCATCTTTGGGGTGCGGTGCTCGATGTGACCGTGCCGGAACCTCTACCGCACACACATGCGCTTTGGAGACAACCGCGCGCGCTGATCACACCGCACATCTCCGGAAATGCATTCGGCTCCGGTAGCCCAACTGAGCGCCGAATCTGGGATCTTTGCCTTCGAAACTTGGAAAACTATCTGCAAAACAAGCCTCTGGAAAACGTTGTGGACTTTTCGACAGGGTACCGCGCGCACTGAGTTCGCGTGCACCCGTCGCAAGATGCGGAGGACCCCGCCATGGATATGCTTCCCGTTGTATCGCAGATGGGCGTGCTGTTCGCCGCCGTGGCGCTCGGCTTTATCGGCGCTAAATGCGGCGTGCTCCGAGCGGATTCCAACGAGCAGATCTCGAGACTTGTGCTTAATTTGACGCTCCCGTGTTCGGTGCTCTATTCCGCTCTGGATGCGGAACGGCTGCTAAGCAATGTACAGATCCTGCAGCTTACGCTGATCGCCTGTATTACGGCAGGCGGAATGGTGCTGCTCGCCGCGGGGTTGGTGCGGTTATTTCGCATTCCACAGGAGCAGCGCGGCGTGAGCAAGTTCATGATTGTCTTCACCAATTCTGCGTTCATTGGATTTCCCGTGCTGCGTATTCTCTTTGGCACGAGTTCCATCTTCTACGCATCCATCTTCAATCTGGCTTTTATGGTGCTTTCGTATACCTATGGAGTAACGCTGATCGGCAAGCAGGAATATGCGCGCATTCAATGGCGCAATGCACTGACGCCGATGGTGATCAGCTCGCTGCTGGCGTATGTGATCTACATGACCGATTTTCATGCTCCTTCGTTTGTTGTAAGTGTACTTCGCTTTATAGACCCGGTTACCAGTCCGTTGAGTCTGATGACGATCGGCTGCGCACTTGCAATCTTTCCGATGGGTGGAGCATTTCGTGCGTGGCGCGTGCATGCCGCGCTACTTGTGCGCATGCTGGCCTTCCCGATTGCGTTCTACTACTTGATGCGGCTGTTTGTTCCGACGCCGGTGATCCTCGGCGTCGTGACGATATTAATCGCCATGCCTGCGGCAGCGAGTACAACTATGTTTTGCGCAAAGTACGGCGGCGACCAAGCGCTTTCTTCTGCAGGCGTGTTTCTCACGACGTTGCTTTCGATCGTATCCATACCATTTTTAGCTTGGCTTTTATTCACATAGCGTGAGGTTCTGCCATTATCTGACACAAAACTCCTGAAAAGATCGCCGCAATACGCCAGCGCAGGTGCCAGCACCGCATAGGGTGGAGGTTTTTCCGTTCTTCCTCGCAATTGGCCCCCTAAACTGGGTGGCTTAATTCTGGTTGAACGCTCTTAGTTCCTGCAAACATCTCAAGACGCTGTTTTTATGGTGATCAAACCAACAGGTATCATCCTATCCACCCCTTTTGAAGAACGGATCTAAAGAATTCGTAGAAATGTGCGACCAACTACGATATAATGTTTAAAACAGCACGGGAGGGTATAACAATGTTGCTTTATTTAGGAGTTTTGTCGGCGCTTACCGGAATCATACTGCTCATCGCCTCGCTGATACAGTTTGCGATCAATCGATCATACGAGAGCAACTCGGATCAGACCATTGCCACTGTTGTAACCAAGCGAACGCGCACAATGAGACGCGGCGTTGCATTTGAATTGGCCGTTTCGTATCACGCAGACGGCAATGCATACGAAAAATTTGTCCCTGCCACGTTAATGGAGTACAACAATGCCGTCGCCGGCCAAGAAATTGATCTGATTTATAAACGAAACAACCCCAAAAAAGCCATACTCCCGGCGCAACTGGATCCAAAATTGATCCGTATATTGCTAGCGGTTGGGGCTGGGCTGCTATTCATTGGCGTATTGTTGTATGTCATAGGGTACAAATAGGATTACATAATCATCCGGCCGCGGTGAAATCGATCGAATTCCGCATTCATGCACGCCGTTCTTTCCGGAACCCACCCAAACTAATGGTTTATACGCGCAATCATGCGCCATTCGATGGACTGGCAGGAACTATCCTCACGCGATTTCGTTAGCATAACTGCAATCGCCTTTGCGCTTCTTCGGCTCGCACTTAAACCCGAACGGTGTACTTTCCTTTGATGAGCGCTACATAATACTCCAGTGGAATTTCATTCCGAAAAAAAACATTCCCTTCGCATCTGAGCAATGGGGTGTTTTTGCGGATCTCAAGACTTTTAATCTCCTCATTCGTCGTGGCACAGTTGCTTTCAAACGTCCGCGTCGAATGATTGGGAATAATGTGGTAATCTTCCTCCAGTATCTTATAAAGCGACGCCTTGCCTGAAAAATCTTCCATCTCGATTCCTTCGCAGAATTTATATGGCAACCAATCTTCCACAAACGTGTTGACCTCGCCGTTGATGTAACGAAGCCGCTTGAGATAAAACACCTTTTCCCCCGGAGCAAGTTGCAGTATTTCCTGAATCGCTTTCGGCGCTTCCAGCACCGCCTTGTCAAGCACGACAGAGTTGAGCGGGATTGGGCCGCCTTTGCTGGAGTAAGCGGAAAAATACTTTGCATACCCTGAATAGCCTACCGTATCGCTATACTCCTTTACAAATGTCCCGCGTGATTTTTCACGCACAACATAGCCGTTGCGCATCAAATCTAACACAGCTTGCCGAACGGTTGCTCGGCTTACATTATACGCCTCAACGATCGCAACCTCCGTAGGCAACATGTCTCCCGGCTTATATTCGCCGCTCTTTATCTGGTTGAGCAATATCGTATAGAGCTGATAATACAGCGGAATCGGGGAGTTTCTGTCTAAAGATACCATGCCAAGCTCCATTCTTTATCGTGTATGATTTTACATATGACCTTATATACTAACATTATAACGAACAGTTGATAAAAGTTCAAATCTATTTTTGGTTTACCTCGCTTCACTTTTTTTGTCACATTCAGGTTCCGGTATTGAAGCCGTTGTCGTTTCCCAAATGCAAAAGAAAAGGCTGCCGCCTTCATTGTCTGAAAAGCAGCAGCCTCAAATCCGACTATTATTAGCTTTCAGGATAAAGCGTCGTCCATGCTTCGTCCACCGTCATGATTGTTGGCGAAGAGAACCATGCCTGCGGATTGGTCTTTTCAATCAGGATAATCGGCGCATACACTTCCTTCGGAATTGTTTCGCCGCTCACTGCCGCAACAGCCTGCTCCACTGCACCGGACCCCAGCTTATCGGGATACTGTCCAACAACTGCGGTCAAAGGGGAGTCCTCTTGCATCATCTCTTCGAGAACAACCTGATCCGCATCCACGCAAACCACAAAGATCTGATCCTGCATACCAAGCTCCCGAATCGCTTTTGATGCGCCAACCGCGGCAAGGCCCCAGTCGCAATACACGCACTGCACATCGCTATTCCCCTGCAGATATGCTTTGACTTCTTTGTAATAATTGTTTACCGCATCGTTGGTGCCAATGGAAATCGTCTGAACGATCTTGATTGACGGATAATCCTGGATAACGGCGTCGAGCATACGCAGCCGGATCACAAGAGATTGCCAGCCTGGTGTGTCGAGCACGAGAATATTGCCCTGTCTGCCGAGCTTATTGACGCAATACAGTGAAAGCTGCTCTCCGCCGTTGAAGTTATCGCTGGTCAGATTGCAGGTAGAGTATTCAGACGTGATATCTACCGTGATACAGGGAATCCCCATACCTTGCATCTTCTGCATGACAGACTCAAATGCCGGGCCCTCACCGCCGCCAATAATGACCGCGTCCACGCCCATGGTCAAGAAGTTCTCGATATCGGCCACCTGTTTGTTCGAATCGCCCTGCGCATTAGCCGTGATCAATTCAACGCCAAGTTCTTCTGCCTTTGCCGTCACACCAGCGAGTATTCCGCGGTTAAAATCGTTGGTCAGGTGCTGCGAAGACAGTGCTATCGTGATTTTTCCATCGCCGGCTGCGGCTTCGGTTGCGGCCTCGGCCGCTTCCTCGCCTGCCGTACCGGCAACTGTTTCAACTGCAGCGGGAGCCTCGGTGCTCTCCGTAGTCCCGGTCGCAGGTGCGGCGCTGCACCCAACCACAAGCACCATCATTGTTACGAGCAGAAACGACAACAGTTTTTTCATGTTTTTCTCCTTTCAGATTTCCCCTTTTTATTTTACCAGATCATCCAGCATCAAATGCAGATCTGGTACAACGTCCCATTTGCGAATGTTCCGCTCCGGTCCCATGGGCGAGTAGATGAACAAAAACACAAACTCGCCATCTCCGGTATTCAGTAGCCGATGTGGTTCGTTTTCCGGGACAAACGTAATATCGCCCTTCTTCAACGTATATTCCGTCCCATCCTCCATGCGCATGATTCCCTCGCCCTTGAGGTAGATCATGACCTCTTCCTCCCCGGCATGCGTGTGGAACTCAGACATCTGTCCTTTGTTGTATACGCCTATGCCGACCGAAAGATTCTTCGCTCCGTCTTGCGCGTCCACCAGAATCAGGTTGTCCCTTACATTTGGCACGGCCGCCCGGTACACCGGCAATGCCCCAATCGATAGCTTTTTCATCTTTTCTCTCCTTTTCCCGCGGATACCCCGCGTTTCGCTTGTCTATCCTGACTGCACACGTTTCCATTTGGCAGCCGAATTAAAAATCCGTTCATTATTTTGTTAGTATGGCACTTTGTATTTTTGTACATACATTTAAATCAAACAAAAATAAGCAGTTTCTCGGGATGGCTCGCGCCGAGACGCGCCGCCCCCAAATCAAGCAAGCGCTCAGCAAACGCGCGCGTACGGATGCCTCCGGAGGCCTTGACACGCAAGGAATCCCCGGCCTCGCGCACCAGCAGACGCACATCATCCTCGGTTGCGCCGACGGATGTAAACCCTGTTGATGTCTTGACAAAATCTGCCCCTCCGCGCTTCACCAGGCGTACACCTTCGATCTTCTGCTCATCAGTCAGATAGGAAGTTTCGAGAATCACCTTCGTCGTTTTGCCGCCTGCCGCTGCAACAAAACGCCGGATTTCCTCCTCGATATCGCAGTGGCGGCCGCTGCGGAGCCATCCGATATTAATCAGCATATCCGCCTCTTGCGCACCTTTTGCAAATGCATCAATTGTTTCAAATACTTTACTCTCTGTCGTCGTGTAGCCGCTCGGAAACCCAATCGGCGCATCAATGCCGACGTCGCTGTCCGCCAAAATTTCCCGCGCGAGCGCAAACCACGCGCATCCGATCGCAACCGTACGAAAATGATGCTTTTTTGCCGTTTGGAGATGATTTCGCATTTCGCTCTCTGTTGCATTCGGCAGAAGCAAGGTTGCATCGATGGTTCTTACAAATTCCTCATTCGTTCTCATTTGTGTTTTCTCCTAGTTGTTTGATGTTTTATTCCGTATCCGCGCATGCCGTTTACATGCGATTGTTTTCTTTCTTCTACCGCAGATGCCAGCGGTTTTCCTTCTGCTCCCGCGTGACGGTTCCGGGCGATTGCCACATCGGGCGAACCAGTCCCCGCTCCACAAGACCGAGTGCGTTTTCATACAGCGCACACCATCGCGCAAACTCATCCATGTAGACTTCGTGATTTTGAAGGTTCGGCTCAAAGGACCTCTGCTCGCGTACAAGTGCCTGAACCGCTTCCCCTACGTCGCGGTATAGTCCGCACCCGGTCATTGCAAGTATCGCCGCACCCAGCGCCGTTCCTTCTTTTTCAACCGGGATCGAAACAGGTTTTCCCATCACATCCGCAATCATTTTGCACCAGATCTCGCTGCGTGCAGCACCACCGCACACGATTAGTTTTTGCGGCACGTCAGCGTTGCCTGTAATCCTGCGGATATTTTCAAACTCACCAAAGGACTGATAACAGGCCGACTCCAAAAGCGCCTTAAAGAACACGCCTTTATGGCTTTTCTCCGGATCCAGAATATCCCATCCGGTGAAGGTCGGAGCGCACATCATCCATCTCCTCTGGTTTGCAACATCCGCAAACAGTGCTTGCATTCCATAGCTTCCCGCAGGAACGCCAAGCGTCAAGCGGTCCAAAAGATCATATACATTAAGCTGATTCGCCTTTGCGTATTGCTTTTCCGCCTCCGCAAACGCATCCCGAAACCAGCGCACACTCAGTCCAACCAGAAAGCCAACACCTTCAAAGACCCATCGTCCCTCCTGCGAATGGCAACTGGTCCGAGTGCGATACTGCGGGTCGATGTAGGGTTTGTCGGTCACATGGCAGCTCATCCAGTATGTGCCCCCGACTAGCGCAGATGCGTTTGACGTCTCCGCCCCAATCCCGACAAGCCCCGCCTGCGTGTCTGCAACGCCAACCGTCACAGGTGTTCCAAGAACCAGCCCTGTCTGTTGCGCGACTTTCTCGCCTATCTTCCCGAGTATCGTTCCCGGCTTTGCTATCGGCGGCAAAATAGATTCCGGCAGACCGCAACGCTCCATGATCTCCCGCGACCAATTTCTCGTGGACAGCTCCAGAAGCAACGTTGAAGAGGCGTCGCCCGGCTCCGTCGCAATCTCCCCGCAAAGCCGGTATACCAGCCAGTCCGCAACGAGCATGATTTTCCCGATGCGATCAAACGCACCTGGATCATGTCGCTTGATCCACATTAGCCGCGGCAGCCCGTGGAGACTCGGCCAATCACCGGTAAGCTCAAAAACACGCTTCGATAACCCATGCTCCTCTAGAAAGTCGCAATCCGTCCGACTGTCCATATTGAAACAGCCGTAAAGGGTCTCACATCGCATAGTGTCTTCACAGAACACCCCGTGGCGAAAGCCGCTGGCTGTAACAACTGAAATCCGCCGGGCGTCTACACGGGAGACCGCCTCACGAATGCATGCGCAAACCAACGCCCAGTTTGTATTGGAATCAAAATCGTAAGCACCCGCAACCGCGCCGTTCTTCGGCACATACCAGTCCCGCGATGCAACACTCATTTGACGCCCCGTATCTACATCAAAGAGAATGCATCTTACGTTTGAGGAACCGCAATCTACAACCGCCGCATACCGCTGCACCATACGGCTCTCCTTTCCGGACACCAAGCAGCGTCCCTTTATCGCAATCCTTACCATGCTGCTCTTTTCCTGCGAATCACTTGTTCTCCATGCGCTTCATCTTGAACAACGTCAGCAGCAGTACGCAAACCAGCAATGCCCCTTTGCAGATATTCAACACTGTTACCGGGGTCCCGACCATCGCCAGGCCGGTCTCAAACGAACGCAGGAAGATGGCTCCGAACGCCGTTCCATAGATCGCGATTTTGTTGTTGATCAACGACTTGCCCATCAGCACCACGAGCAGCGAGTCCATCAGAAAAGAAGCGCCAAGATCGGGGGCCGCAAATGTTTGAAAAGAGCAGAGCATCAACCCCAGCAATGCGGCAAGCAGACTGCAAAGCACATAGGAGATAAATGTATAATACCGAATCCGAATTCCCGACAGCGCGCTGGCAAACTGGTTCAGTCCGGTCGCTTTGAGATATCTTCCAAAAGGCGCGCGCTCTGTAGCAAAGTGCAGCAGCAGAAAAACAACTAAAAATATGAGGATCGGCATCGGTATGCCCAAGACGTTCCCGTTTCCAATGAACTTGAACGCAGCGGGAAATCCATATGATATAGAAAGCCCTCCCTCGCTGAATACATACTGCATTCCTTGCGCAAGAAACATGGTTCCCAGCGTTGCCACAAATGGCGCTACTCCCAGCATGGAAACGCATATGCCGTTGATCGAGCCAATCAAAAGAGCAATTGCAAACGCAAACAGAATTCCTGCCCACAACGGAGTATCTCCAAACACCACCGGCCAAAGCCCCGCTAACACGGATACACTGGCAACCGCCGCCACAGAAAGATCGGCTCCTCCTGTCATCATGACAAGCGTCATACCGCTCGCGATGACGCCAAGCATGGAGGCTTGAATGAGAATCGATTTGAAGTTGTCCAGCGTAAAATACTGCGGCCGGATCATCGTAAACGTCAGCACCATACATAGATAAATCAGCAGCGTGCCGTAGCGCTTCAGAGCTTTCCGCACAGGGCTTGGGATTGTTGACTCTTTCATATTGTTGCCTCGCTTATCTCAGGTCTTCCTGAAGAATGATGCCGCGATTTCCCACCGACAGAATCGCAGCGAAGAGCAGCACGACACCTTGTGCGACCAACGTATAATAAAATTCCAAACTCAACAGTGTAAAGGCCGTCTGGATCGATGTAAGCACCAGCGCACCGATCAGAATCCCCGGAACATTTGGTCGCTTTGTGCCAAGAATCGTTTTTGCGATAAATGTCACTGCCATCACCGGCAAAAGCAACCTTTGGCCGGAGTAAACGATCGAGCCGCTGGATCGCAGAGCATTAAGAATGCCGCCCAGCGCGTAGAATACGCCCCCGATCCCAAACATCCAGAGTTTGATCACCTTCACGGGAATCCCGGCAAACTTCGCCGCATCCTGCGAAAGCCCAACCGACTGTATGTGTAAGCCAAGCTTCGTTTGATGCAGAATCAAGTACACCAGCAGAAACAGCAGCAGCGAAAGGATCACCATGATCGGAATCGGGCCGACTGTCGCTGTTACAATCCGTACCACAGGATTATCGCGTACCCACATGCTCTGCCCGTTGGTGTAGGCATATTCGCAGCCCTGCGATAAAAACATGATGGATATTGTCGTAATGAACGACGACAGCCCGGCATAAGCAACCAAAGCGCCACTCATCAGCCCAAATAACAATCCCGCGCCAATGCTGACCGTAGCGGCGACCACCGGCGAACTGCCCTGCGCGATCATCCCGCAGAAGAGCGAGGCGCAAAGCCCGACAACTCCGCCCATGGACAAATCACTCTCGCCCGCCATGTTGACAAAGGTCATACCCAACGCCATGATCATCATCGGCGCGCTCTGTGTTAGTATATTGATGACATTCGTTCCGGTACGAAAGCTCCCGGACAGAATGGAAAACACCATTATCATTGTGCCGAATGTAATGATCGAACCCCAAACATCAAAAAATCGGCCAAGCGATCTGCCATTTGTTTCCGCTTTATGCATTTTCTTTGCCTCCCATCGTCAAATAAACGACCTCTTCTCGGCTTGCCTCGCAGGAAAGCTTGCGTCCCACAATGCGGCCGTTGAATAACACAACCATACGATCACTGATAGAAATCGCTTCCTCCACATCGGAAGACGTTACAACGATTGCTTTCCCTTCGCCGGCCAGTTCGCGAATGAGCGTGTAGATCTCGTTCTTCCCTTTGACATCGATGCCTACGGTCGGTTCGTCGAAGAAATAGATTTCCGAATCACCCACCAGCCATTTCGCGACCACGATCTTTTGGATGTTGCCGCCGGACAGCGTTTTGATCTGCGCTTCGATATCCGGCGTCTTAACGTGCAACTTGTCACAAAACCGCTTTACTTCGGCCACTTCTTTTTTACTGCGAATCAATGAAGCCGCATTCGTGTATTGCTTCAAGAATGCAATCGTCGTATTCTCTCTAACAGAAAAATCACTGATTATGCCGTTTTTTCGGCGATCCTCCGGAATCAGGCATACCCCGTGTCTCTTGGCGGAACGCGGGCCGCTCATCTTGACGACTTTGCCGCGAATCAGGACGTGCCCGGACGATTCTCGAATCCCCATCAACGCTTCCAGCAACTCAGTTTTGCGCGCGCCAACCGCACCGGTCAACGCCATAATCTCTCCTGCCCTGACCTCAAAGGAAACATCCTCAATCACCCCCGGCACGCGTAGCTGCTGCACCTGCAGCACCGGTGCAAGCGCATCCAACTCAACGCGATACGGTCTGTGCGCCGTCGTTTCCTGAAGTTGTCCCACCATCTTGTAGACGATCTGTTCTCGCGTAATCGCCTGCAGAGACCATGTTCCTGTATATTCGCCATCCCGCAGAATCGTTACTCGGTCGCAAATGCGAAATAATTCCTCCAGACGATGCGAGATATAGATGATCGTGATCTCGCGCATTTGCTTCATTCTGCAGATCGCGGCAAACAGCGCGTCGGTTTCAGATGCGCTCAAGCGGCTTGTCGGCTCATCCAAAACCAGGATCTTCGGGTTGCGATACAGTGCGCGAATGATACAGACAATCTGCTGTTTCGCGACCGAAAGATCGTCTATCAGCGCGCTCGCGCTCACAGCTCCCGGCATAAACTCATCCAGCGCCTGCTGCGCTTGTGCGGTCATTTTTTTCCAATCGATCAAACCGCTTCTCTTGCGTGGCTCAATACCGATCATGATATTCTGCGCCACCGTAAAGCCAGGCACAAGCTCCAGCTCCTGAAATATAAAATCAATCCCGTAACTGCGGATGCTATTGGCGGTCGCCTTGCTCAAGCTCTCCCCATTTAGCAGTATGTCTCCGCCCGTCTGCTGATAGACGCGCGCCAGTATTTTGATCAGCGTGGACTTGCCCGCGCCATTTGCGCCCATCAACGCGTGCACTTCTCCCGGGTGAATGGAAAAAGTCACGCCATTGAGCGCGCGAACACCGGGAAACTCCATGCAGATGCTTTGAAAATCGAGACAGGTTCTTTCCATATTCATTGACTTCTACCTCTCACTTTGCCCAATCCAGTGATCTGGAAACTGCTTGCTTCCAGCCGGCGATGAGCGCTTCCCGCTTCTCTTTTGAAAGCTGCGGTTCAAACGAACGATCCAACTTCCAAAGCGAACGTACTTCATCGAGATCTCGCCACAGTCCGGCTTTCAACCCAGCCGTATAAACTGCTCCCATCGGCGTGCGGTCCGTATTCTGCGGCCGTTCAATTCTGCAGTTTAATATGTCTGCGAACAGCTGTAACACAAAATCACTTTTTGCCACACCGCCATCTACGCGCAAAACGTGGATTTCGATACCGAATCGATCCTTGAGCGTCTCCACCACGTCGTTCGTCTGTAGGGCGATAGACTCCAGTGCCGCGCGGCAAATATGCCGTTTGTCATGAAACCGCGACATCCCGATGATGAGGGCGCGCGCGTTTGCGTTCCAATATGGCGCGGCCAGCCCCTGAAACGCGGGAACAAAATACACGCCGTCCGTCTCACGCACCTGCTGCGCCAGCATA
This sequence comes from Bacillota bacterium, assembly GCA_023399275.1. Taxonomy (GTDB): domain Bacteria; phylum Bacillota; class Clostridia; order Christensenellales; family CAG-138; genus UBA7703. The sequence goes on along the minus strand of JAEWQH010000031.1, from coordinate 11,926 downwards.
TCGATCTCTTTCGGAGAGGATGCCACGCCGAGTTGTTCGATCAGCCACTCGTTGACGGAACCGGCAACATACACTCCGCCCTCTAATTCATAGGTGATCTCTCCTGATCGATTATTGGCAATCGCCGGTAGGATGCCTGCTTGCGGGCATTCATACTGCCCTGTAAATGTAACCAAGTTCAAACAAGTACCGATCGTACACTTTGCTTCACCACGTGCGAAGCAAGACTGCCCAAACAATGCGCTCATCTGATCGCCGATCGAGGCCAATATCGGAATTGGCTGCCGGAAAGCCGCGCTCGGTTCGCAAGCCATTCCAAACACTGCATCGCAGCTGCAAACTTCCGGCAACATGGCATTGGGAATTTCCATGCGGCGTAGCAAGTTTTCATCCCATCTATTCTCGCGCACATCAAAGAACATCGTCCGACCTGCGTTGGCCGAATCCGTCTTGTGTTCTGCCCCGGCGGTAAGGTTCCAAAGGATCCAGGTATTGATCGTCCCAAAGCAGAGCTCTCCTTTTTCCGCGCGTGTGTATAGCTCATGCCGGTCCCGAAAGATCCATGCCACTTTACTTGCTGCGTAATACGGGCTATTGATCAATCCGGTCCTTTCCAGAATTTCATCCGAAAACCCCGACCATTCTTCAACGATTCTTGCCCCTCTCGTGCATTGCCAGCTAATTGCTGGCGTGACCGGTTTTCCCGTAGCGCGCTCCCAAAGGATTGTCGTTTCACGTTGATTTGTAATCCCGACGGCGCAGATTCCTGATAAGTCAAATTGGGTGGCCACCTCAAGAATACCATCCTTTACGGAGGTCCAGATTTCAGCCGGATCATGTTCCAGCCATCCCTCGTGCGGATAATAGCTTTTGATCTTTCGGTACGCGCTGAGCACTACCTCGCCTTGCGCATCCACCACCATGACCTTGGATCCCGTGGAACCTTGATCAATTCCGAGCACGAACTTTTTCTCCATCTGAAAGCCTCACTTTCGCTATCTGGAAATCAAATATAGGATGATGTGTGCCGTGTTTTTGATATCGCTGATCTGATGCGTTTACATGACTCAATATGCAAAACGATTAATGTTAGTACATTCGTACGTTATTTCGTTATTATGTTATCATTCGATTAGGTGAATTGCAATACCTTTCTAAAATTATTTATCAGCATGGAAAATGGTGCCCGCTATTTAATAAAAGGCGGGCCTGTTTCTATCGGTGTTGCATGACAATACTCCTACCGCTCTGAGACAAGCACCATTCATTCAACAGTAAGATTTTCCAAGAAAGCCGCAAAAAACTGTTCTTCTCTCGTTGTTTTCTTCATCCGGCAGTGTCAATAATCGAGCGGTTTTAGCTTACTGTTGCCTCCTTTTCGACTGTTTGCATCTCAACGGCTTACCATTCGTGGTAATTAAAACGCGAAGGGGTATCCCTGCTCAGATGCATACGATACCGATTACCACACGCGATGTCGTTTATTCCCCCCTCTCCCAATTGCCAAGACCGGCAATTACAGCGGTCTGGTTATATGAACGACATGTGTAAATCGGCGCTGCAAGCGGTTGAACTCTTTTGCAATATAAATATGATATTTCATGATACCGGATTCCATCCAGCTGAGATTTGTGTAAGCCCAATGCGGTTAGCATGGCCATGTCAAACAGACGATCGGGACAAAGTTAACAATGTAGAACAGCCTATGCTGGATCAGGCGATTGCATAGGCCTTTGAATACGGTATGCACGTGCAGTGAACGTTTACCGATTCGTCAAGCCTAGCAGGACGCTATAATTTGAACGAAGCTTGGAATTATAACAGTTTGATGAATGATCCCGCAAGAGCGCAGCTCTACGCCGACACTTGGCGAATGATTACCCGCTGATATGCCGATATGCCCAGGATTGCCGAGAAACGATAGAGGTCTATCGTTTGGAATTCTCAGATTACGGGTTGGAACGTGCATGGGAACATGTTATCGGCGTTGTCGTTCAGCCAGGCGTGGAATTCGGAGATAACGTCATTTATCCATACAAGCCGGAGGAAGCCTCCGATCTTATGAGCGTTCTACATGATTATCCGCATTTGGTTTTCGAGGGTCACTCAACGGACTATCAATCCGCCGAAAGCCTGCGGCTAATGGTAAGTGACGGAATTGCAATTCTAAAAGTCGGGCCGGAATTGACATTTGGATTGCGGGAGGCGATCTTTGCCCTTTCCGGCCTTGAAGCGAAGTTGGTACCGGAAGCAATGAGAACGCCTATCGAGGCTGTGCTGGAGCATGAAATGAAGCAGAACCCCGTATATTGGCAAAAGTATTATGTCGGTTCCGAAGAAGAGAAAATGCTTGCAAGACGATACAGCATGTCCGATAGAATACGATATTACATTGGGAAATCGGAGGTAGATGCCATGATTTCGCAGCTAACCCAGCAAGTAAATGATACACGTATTCCTATCGGGCTTGTGCATCAGTTCTTTCCGGAAGCTTCGTTTCAACACGAAGACTGCGTTTCGCTGGATCTTTCAACCCGGCTGTTAGAAGGAAGAATCATGCAAACCGTGAATCGATATTATGATGCGTGCGGTCTATAGTTAACAATTTTAATACCCTGAGGGACTTTTCGATTTACTCGTTTTTCAAAGGAACTTCTGGTAATCGCAGAAAAAGATTTACGGATGTGACGGCCTCCGGAAAAACACTCGGTCGAAATGAGAAAAAGCAGCTCGCTGTGCAGACTACTTTAGCTTACCCAATTGATTGACAGCGAGCCGGTTTTAACCACAGACAAAGGGCCCATCCGATCGATGGACCCTTTGTCTTTGTTTGTTTAAAACGCTTTGATCAATTCGAGTCCTGTCCTGAAGCGATCCGGTCCGGCCGGGCCGATGCACCGATCTGCCGGATCGAAACGATGTGCTTTTTTCTTGTTGCCCCAACTGTGGCGCGGAGGTATGCGTTCGCTATACGCTGTAGGTCGTGGCGGCGGTGTCTCCTCCCTCGCCCGTCCAGTTCGTGTGGAAAAACACGCCGCGGGGTTGATCGATCCGCTCGTAGGTATGCGCGCCGAAATAGTCGCGCTGCGCCTGCAGCAGGTTCGCCGGCAGTCGCTTACACGTGTAGCCGTCGAAATAGCTCAATGCCGCGCTCATGGCCGGCACGGGTACGCCGCAGGCAACCGCCGCCGAAACGGCTTTTCGCCATGCTGGCACACAGGTCTTCACCGCCCCGGCAAAGTACGGATCGAGCAGCAGGTTGCAGAGCGTTTTGTCGCGGTCAAACGCCTCTTTGATCCTGCCAAGGAAGGCCGAGCGGATGATGCAGCCCCCGCGCCACATGAGTGCAACGCCGCCGTAGTTGAGATCCCAGCCGTAGGTTTCCGCCGCGGCGCGCATGAGCGCATAGCCCTGCGCGTAGGAGACGATCTTGCTGGCATACAGCGCCTGCCAGATCGCCTCGACCAGCTCCGCTTTGTCGCCTGCATACGCCGGCTTCTCGCGCGGATACACCTGCGCCGCAGCCACGCGCTCATCCTTCATCGCGGACAGGCAGCGGCTGAACACCGCCTCGCCGATGAGCGAGAGCGCAACGCCCTCGTCCAGCGCGGTGACCGCCGTCCACTTCCCTGTGCCCTTCTGTCCCGCCGTGTCGAGGATGCGGTCCACCAGCGGCGCGCCATCCGCATCCGCAAAGGCGAGGATATCCCGCGTGATCTCGACGAGGTAACTATCCAGCTCGCCGCGGTTCCACTCCGCAAATATGCCGCTCATCTGCTCCGCGCGCATGCCGAGCACATCCCGCAGGAGTTGATACGCCTCACAGATAAGCTGCATATCGCCGTATTCGATGCCGTTGTGCACCATCTTGACAAAATGCCCCGCGCCGCCCGCACCGACCCAGTCGCAGCAGGGCGTTCCATCCTCCACCCTGGCACAGATGCTCTGGAAGATGGGCTTGACCAACGGCCACGCGGCGGCCGAACCGCCGGGCATCATACTCGGCCCCTTCAGCGCGCCCTCTTCGCCGCCGGAGATGCCCGTGCCGACGTAGAGCAGGCCGCGGCTCTCCACATACGCCGTTCTGCGCGCGGTGTCCGGAAAATGGCTATTGCCGCCGTCTATGATCACGTCCCCCGGCTCGAGCACGGCCAGCAGCTGCTCAATATAGTCGTCCACAGGCTGCCCCGCCTTGACCATGAGCATCACTTTGCGGGGTTTCTTCAATGCATCCCGCAGCTCGGTCAGCGTATGGCAGCCGACGATGCGCCTACCCTTCGCGCGTCCATTTAAAAACGCGTCCACCTTCTGCGTCGTGCGGTTATACACCGCAACGGTAAACCCTTTTCTCTCCATGTTCATAACCAGGTTTTCGCCCATCACGGCGAGCCCGATCAGCCCGATATCCGCCTGCTTCATCTCTATCCCCCTTGCGTTTTGGTTGGATGCTTTTCTCGTCGTGCCGCTCTGACGGCACAAGCGATTACGAATAGAATACCAAGCACCGGCAAACTCTTCCAGCGCTCTTATGGAGAAACGCGCTTTGTTTGCGCGCCGCTACGCGCGGGCAAGCTTCTGCGCCGCCGCCTCCATCGTTGGGACGAAGAACACATGGCTGCCGTTGTTGCTCTCGTAGATAAAATCCCGCAGCGCTTTGCTCGTATAGCCCGAAAAATCGCCAATGATGGCAACCTTGAGCTGGTAGTTGACAAATTTTTGCAGCACCTCGCCCGCCAGACCGCTTCCAAGCGAAAAAAAACGCTCGTCCAGCGCGGCCTTAGGCAGCACCATGCGCTCTGCGCCCGTTTCATAGCGCACCGTCGCCATGAGGTCGAGCGCGGACTGCACGTCCGTGATCAGAACCTCAGCGCTCTCCACCAGTGCGATGCACACGCCGCCCTGCTTAATCGATTGAATCTTCATACGTCTCTCCGTTCATCGTCGCGGGCGGATCGATCAACTGCCGCATATCCGCCGGTAAATCGGCCGTCAGATGGATCCGCTCTTGCGTAATCGGGTGCGTCAGCGTCAATTCGAAAGAGTGCAGCGCAGGCCGCGCAATCAGCGTCCGCTCCTCTTTGCCGTAGAGCCAATCCCCCGCAAGCGGGAACCCGACCGCCGCCATATGCAGACGCAGTTGGTGTGTGCGCCCCGTATACGGCACAAGGCGGAGCAGCGTAAAGCGCGCGTTTACCGCCAGGGTTTCATACCCGGTCTTTGCCTCCTGTCCGTCTGGACGGATCGCGCGCCGATAAGCGGAGCCCGCCTCCATGCCGATCGGCAGTTCAATCGTGCCGTCCGGCGGCGCGACGCGCCCGCATGCGACGCCAAGGTAGACGCGCGCGTATGCCTCTGTGTGCATCTGCCGCCGGAGCCGCTCGTGGATATACCCGCTCTTGGCAAACGTCATCAGTCCGGTGGTGCCGCGGTCCAGCCGGCTGACCGGATGCGGAGATATCCCACCACCCAGGTGGTGGCAGACCGCGTTCTCCAACGTCAGCTCCTGCGGATCGCGTGTGCTTTGGTGCACGGCGATGCCCGCCGGTTTGTCGAGGATCAGCAGATCCCCATCCTCATACAGCACCCGCAGCGGATACGCCATCGGCACGATATGCCCGTCCGGCAGGTCGCCGATCTCCACGGCAAGCACATCGCCCGCTCGAACACGCGCCGTGACATAGCAGCGAACGCCGCCGAGCAAAATACCAGCCTCGCGGCGTTTGAGGCGGGAGATATGCGCCTGTGAACAGCAAAGCTCGCGCCGCAGGATGCTCAGCACCGTGCGCCCCTCGTCCGCAGGGGAAGCCGTCCAGGTCAGGGTACGCATATCGGCCTTCCTCCTGTGCCGTTTGCTTCACTTTACCGCAAGGGAGCGCAAAACGCAACGTGCAGCGCCTGGCAGGGGAACATTTTTGTGCCGATTGCGCAAATCTCTTTTCAAAATGGAACCGCATCCGTTATACTGAAAGCAGCGGTGCGGCGCCGGCCGCGCCATCTTGAAAAAGGAGTGGTCCATATGGCTGTTGTCAATATCACCAACGCAAATTTCCAAAAAGAAGTTCTGCAGAGCGACGGGAAGGTGCTCGTCGATTTCTGGGCGCCGTGGTGCGGCCCCTGCCGCATGGTCTCCCCCATCGTGGATGAGATCGCCGAGGAGAACCCCTCCGTCAAGGTCTGCAAGATCAACATCGACGAGCAGCCGCAGCTCGCCAGCCAGTACGGCGTGATGAGCATCCCCACGCTGATGGTGTTCATCGACGGCGACATGGCCGACAAAGCCGTCGGCGCACGCAACAAGGAGTTTATCCTCGGCATGCTCGAAGGCTGACCTCGCGTTCGCCGGTCAAAAAGTATGCCCCGCGCCGTATGACGCGGGGCGTTTTCTCGCTTAAGAATCCGCTTTTTGGACTTACTCGTATACCGACTCAACGGACGCGACGCCCTCGATCTTGGAGAGTCCTTCCATCAAGGGAGCGAGGTTGTCCCGATCCGGCAGCGTCAGGTGCGCGTAGACATGCCGCTTGAGATTCTTTGTATCGATGGCGAAGCTGAATTCGTCGATCACGCAGCCCATGCGCTCGAGATCCTCCTGCAGATGCACGATGCTCTGCCCCTCCATGGAAAGTACGATCTGCAGCACCAGGCGGTTTGCTTTCTTGCGGCGGCTGTGCGCCATGCTGCGCAGCACGCGCAGCACGATGAGGATCAGGCCCGTGGTGGCGACGGCGAGCACATAGTTGCCGCAGCCTGCGGCGAGCCCCACGCAGGAGACGCACCAGAGGCTGCTCGCCGTGGTCAGCCCGCGCACGGAGATGCCCTCCTTGATGATCGTGCCCGCGCAGAGAAAGCCGATGCCGCTGACCACCTGTGCGCCGATGCGTGCGGGGTCAATGTCGGCATTCGGATACTGCGTCATCAGAAACTCGCCGCTGCACATCACCAGCGCCGCGCCGATGGCAACGAGGATATGCGTGCGCATGCCCGCGTTGCGCTGCACGTGCTCGCGCTCGTAGCCAATAACGCCGGCAAGCACCGCGGCAAGCGCCACCCGCCCCAGCATGGAGAGGGTCTGCAGCCAGTCGACGGACGAAAAAAACATAAAACGGCTCCTTTCGGATGCAAAGGGGCAAACTATGCGTAAAATCCGAATCAAATCTTGGTGTATTGGTATATTATACCCGTAAAATCCGTTTCGGCAAGCCATCGGACAAAAAAAGGCCCCGCGAACGCTTCCGCGGGGTCAACACCGCCTCTTTCTTACAGCCCGAGCAGCTTCTTCCAGGCCGCAATGTAGGAGAGCGCCTGCGCCTCGCTGTGCCCTTCGGCGAAGATGCGCAGCAGCGGTTCCGTGCCGCTGAAGCGGCAAACGACGAACGAATCGTCTGCAAAGTATACCTTGCAGCCGTCGAGATAGCTTACGCGCGCGGGTTTTTCGCCGAACTCCGGCAGCGCGCACTCGGTGAAGATCGTGTGCTCCAGCTGCGCCCGCTGCGGGGCGGAGAAGCCGACGTTGCTCTCCTTCATGATGTATGCGCCGAACTTCTGGCAGATCTCTTCGATCATCTCGCTGGGGTGCTTGCCGGTCTTGCAGATCATCTCCACAAACAGCGCCGAGGAGTAGACCGAGTCCTTGCCATGGATGTGTCCGCGCACGGTCAGCCCGCCGGACGACTCGCCGCCGAGCACCGCATCCACCTCGTCGATCTTGGACGAGATGTACTTGAACCCGACCGGCACCTCATAGCAGGTTTCGCCGAAGGACTCCGCCACGCGGTCAAGCAGGTGCGTGGTGGAGAGGTTTCGCACCACCGGCCCCTTCCAGCCCTTGTACTCATGCAGATAGGTGTAGAGCAGCACAAGGATCTCGTTTGCGCTGATATAGCGCCCCGTGCCATCGATGATGCCGAGGCGGTCGCCGTCTCCGTCCACCGCGATGCCGAGGTCGTATTTTCCGTAGACGACGCGGTTTCTCAGCTCCGCCATCGTATCCTCGGTGGGTGCCGGCATCATGCCGCCGAAATACGCGTCCTTATTGGCATGGATCTGGTCCACCGTGCAGCGCGCGGTGTTCAGGATGACCGTCAGCGGATAGGTGGATGAGCCGTGCATGGAGTCGAAGAGGATTCTCGGCCCGCGTTCGCGGATGGCCGCGGTGTCGATCACACCGAGCACCGAGTCGATAAAGCCGTTGAAGGGATTCTTCAGGTAGGTGACGATGCCGCTTTCCTCCGCCTCACGCAGGCAAATCGAGCGGACGTCCCCGCCCGCATTGATCTCGCGCTCCAGCCGTTGGGTTACATCCAGCGGCGCGTCGCGCCCTTCCTCCACGATGATCTTGATTCCATTGTAGTTGCTGGGGTTGTGCGAGGCGGTGATCTCCACGCCGCGGTGCAGCCCATGCTGTTTGACGAGGTACATCACCAGCGGCGTAGGCACGCTGCGGTGCATAAACCAGACGCGTACGCCGTTTCCCGCAAGCACCTCGGCCATCCACGTTGCAGCCTCGGCCGAGAGAAAACGGCGGTCGTAGCCGATGACGACGGGCTGATCCGTCTTTCCGTCGGCAAGCAGCGTGTTGGCCAGCCCCTGCGCCACGCGCTGGATATTCTCCATGTAGAAGTCGCGGCCGATCTCCGCACGCCAGCCGCCGGTTCCAAAGCAGATCATACAAGTTCCCTTTCGTAAAACGAGAATGACCCGTTATGATCACTCCCGCTCTGTTTATCCGTTGCGCCCGACTACCCTTTCAGATTGCGATACTCATTGGCGCTCATACCTGTGAGCTTCTTAAACGTCCGCGCAAAATGCCCGGGGTCGCAGTACCCCACGCGCTCACCGATGTCGCCGATCTTCAGGCTCGGATCCGCCAGCAGCTGCTGCGCGCGCCGGATGCGGATCTCATTGAGCAGGTCGTAAAAGCTCTTTTCCATATGGCGGTTGAGCAGCTTGCTCAGGTGCCACTGGGAGACGTAGCAATGATCCGCCACATCCTGCAGCGTGATCTTGTCCGCATAGCGCTGCTCCATAAACTGCACCGCCTCGCGCACGAGAAAACTCCCGGCCGGCCGGTCTTCCTCCGCCGCGTCCTCCTGCGCGGCGCCGGCCGCACAGAGGTTTTGCGTCATGGTGCGCATTGCCTCGTTGATCTCGTCCATCTTCGATGGCTTGAGCAGCAGCCGCGTCACGCCGAGGCGGATCGCTTCCTGCGCATAGGAAAAGTCCCGGTAGCCCGTCAGCACGGTGACCTCCATGCCCGGAAACTCGCTCTTGAGCCCCGCAAGCATGGTCAGCCCGTCCTGATCCGGCATCTTGATGTCGGTAAAAACGATCTGCGGCCGGTGGCGGCGGATCTCCTCCGCCCCGCTGCTCGCGTTTTGCGCGGTGGCGACCACCTCGCAGCCGAAGCCCGCCCAATCGACGACCTTGCGCAGGCCCTCGAGAATGATGGCTTCGTCATCGATCAAAACCACTCGAATCATCGGGATTCTCCTTCCCGATCATTATACCACAATCCGCGTCCCCGGGGCAGAACACGGCGCGTCCGGATCCGCTTGCGACACGCCTAGCCCTTGACCGCGCCGACGGTCAGGCCCTTGATGATGTTCTTCTGCAGCAGCACATACACCAGCAGCACCGGCACGACAACCAGCACCACCGACGCCGCCATCAGCCCGTAGTTGACGCCCGCCTGCGAGCTGATCTCGTTGATCAGCAGCGTGATCGTCCGCTCCTTGGGGTAGCGCAGAAAGAAAGTCTGCGTAAACAGGTCGTTGTACGACCAGAGGAAAGAAAAGATGGCAACCGTCGCAAACGAAGGCTTGGCGACGGGCAAAATAATCTTGAAGTAGATCTGAAAGACGTTGCAGCCATCCAGATACGCGGCCTCCTCCAGGTCGATCGGCACGCTTCGGATGAAGCCCATCAGCACCACGATGGCAAAGGCCAGATTGCCCGCAATCTGCGGCAATATCGTCGCCAGCAGCGAGAGCCAGCGGTTTTGTGTGCTCGCGATGCCGAGCATCACCTCCATGCGAAATACCGGTATGATCGTTGAAAAGACCGGAAACATCATGGCAGCGATGATCATGCCGTGCAGAAACTTCTGCCCGCGGAAGCGGTAGCGTACCATGCCGTAGGCAAACAGCCCCGCCAGCAGCACGACTGCGAGCGTAACGACGACGGAGATAAGGATGCTGTTGGTATAGCCCGCGGCAAAGTCGCTGCGCTGCGCCGCGGTGATATAGTTGTCGAGCGTGAAGCTCTCCGTCCAGGGCCACGGAATCGAAAACGAGTCCGAACGGATCTCGCCGCGCACGCGGAACGAGTTGAGGATGACCCAGATAAACGGATACGCCGTGGTGATTGCCCAGAAGATGAGCACCGCGTAGGAGACCGCCTGCGAGGGGGAGAAGCGCCTATAGCCGGATTTGACCTTGTTTTTACGCATATTCCGCACCCCCTCAGTACTCTTTCTCTTTGAAAACGCGGTTGGCGATCTGCGCAAGCAGCACCCCGAGCACCACGATGACCACCGCGATAGCGGAGCCATAGTCCACGTTGCCGCGCATGAAGGTCTGATTGTACATGTACGTGCCGGTGAGCCAGGATCGATCGAGCGGGATGCCCGCGCCCATCATCACCCACGGCAGGTCGAATACCTTCAGCGCACCGGTCACCGCCAGCACGAGGCACGTGCAGATGACGTTTCGCAGCAGCGGCAGCGTGATATAGCGAACGCGCTTCCAGCCCGTCGCCCCATCCAGCTCGGCGGCCTCGTAGACATCCGTCGAGATGTTGTTGAGCCCCGTCACCAGGATGACAAAGTAGAAGCCCACATACTGCCAGAGCACCGGCAGCAGCATGGTAAAGAAGTAGTATTTCTCGCTCTTCCAGTCGATGTTGGCGCTCGTGATGCCCAGATTTTGCAAAAGCTGGTTGAGCATCCCGCCGTTGTAGAGGAAGATGAGGTTAAACAGCAGCCCCAGCGCCGTCGCGCTGATCACGATCGGAAAGAAGTACAGCGTCCGAAAGAAGCGCGCGCCGGCCTTGATGCGGTCCACGATCAGCGCGAGCACGAGCGCCGTCCCCACCTGGAACACCAGCGTGCAGCACACGAGCAGCAGCGTGTTCTTCACCGCCGTACGCATGTTCGGGTCGTTCCAGAGTTCAACATAGTTGGCATACCAGGGGTCGTTGGTGCCCGCAGCGGCGGTACCCAGCCCGCTGATGGAAAGAAAGCTGTTGATGATGTTTTGCACGAATGGGTAATATAGGTAAACGATCAGAAACAAGAACGCTGGCAGGAGAAAAAACAGCAGCGGCGTCTTCTTCTTATAGATCATCGAATTCATGGTTGTTGGCCTCCGTCTGTCCGCTCCGGCCTGCCGATCGCGCCAAGCACGCGCTGCTTGATCCGATGCCCCGCCGCGCGGGGAGCCTCCGTCGGTCGCGGTTGGTAAAGATCGGGGGCCGGCCGATCACTCGGTCGACCCCCTGTTCGGTTCCGATGCTTCCGGCGGCCGCCTTATTTGGCGAGCGCGGAGTCGATGGCCTCCGCGGCGGTGGTCTTGCCGGTGACGATGTTCTTCACGTTGGCAAAGAGGTCGCTGCGCTGTTCGCTCGTAAGCTTATCCTGCACGGCGCCGACGACGCTCGTGGCATCCGCGCACATCGCGATGGCGGATTTCTGGAGGCTGTCGAGGCTGTCGGCCGGGGTGACGCCGTTCTTGAGCGCGGTCACGGCGGTGACGGAGAAGATGGAGACCTGCTCGTCGCTCGTCATATACTCAACGAACTTGACGGCGGCTTCCCGCTTGGCGGGATCGTCCCAGGCCTTCTTGGTGATGTAGTAGCCAATCGAGATGCCGCAGATGAGGTCGGTCGCCACCATGTCGCCATTGGCGGGCACATATGTCAGAGCGAAGTC
>JAEWQH010000016.1 GCA_023399275.1 Bacillota bacterium | reverse complement strand
ACGCAGATGACGCTCAGCGGGATGATGAACTCCCGGCGGGAGAAAGCCGACAGGTCAATGGCGGCAATGCTGGCAACCACCATCAGGTCGAACATTACGCCGGAGATACGCGAAAGCATGAAATTATTGAGATACTGCCTGCGTCCGCGGCGGGTCATATCCTTGAGCATGTTTCGAACAAGGATTGCCATCACGGTGCCGATGAGGAAGTTGAATCCCCAGATGAGCGGTTTGACGGTGGAGGTGAAGAAGCCACCCAGCGCATCCAGCCCAAGGGAGAGCAGATACATCACGCCGTATGCCGCCATATAGGTAAGCACCACGAGGCCGATCTGCACGGTGAGCTTATCCAGCGACTCGGAGAGCGGGATTTCGCCTTTTTCCGTAATGGTCTCGGCCGAGAGGTTCTCCACCTCGTCCGCATCGAGGCCGATCGATTTGATCTCTCCCCTTTTTTTCATCCGCTGCAGGTAAAACACGCCCCCGAGCCCGGCGGAGACAAAGCCCATCGCAGCTACGGTCAAGCCGAAGCTTCCGCCGTATTGGAAGGGCGCATACGCCGTAGCCGTTTCGTAGACGTGGCCCCAGTTATATGCCTGCCCCGGGCCCTGACCGTAGCCCATCGGCAGAAGCACGCCCGAAACCGGCCAATTGCCGAGCACGAAGTAGAGCCCCATCGTGATTGCGAGACCGAGGATCCCCTGCAGCAGGTAGGAGGAAACCGTGGTGACGCCTGCGTCAAACACCGCCACATTGGATTCTTTGCTCTTTTCGCGTTTGGTCGAGCGCAGCGCCATGGCGACAAACCCGAGACCAAGCCCGTGGTAGGTCAGCGTCTCCATGGTCACCTTGTTAAAGAGCGCGGCGCCCGTGATCTTTTCATATGCGATGTTGGCAAAGAGGATCAGAAAACCGCCGAGAACGGAGCTTGGTATGAGGGACTGTCGCAGCGGACGGATCAGCCGCCGCAGCATGTTCGCCGTCAGCATGCCGACCAGCAGGATCGTCAGTTCAATCATCAGCGACCATACGCTCGCGTCCCAGAAGTTATGTCCTGTTGTCATGATGTGGCTCCTTGTCTATATTCCAGGCCGTTTGGGCGCCCCGAAGGAGGGCGCCGGGAAAAGATACCGGGCTGCCGCGCCAGAACCGCGGCGCGGCAGCCCGATCGCATTCAATATACCACCGCAAGGCACGCTTGGCAAATCAACATTATTTGATCAAATGTCAACCAACAACGCCTGCGGCCGCTTTTTCCTCGAGCATCTTGTTCGTATCCTCCTCGATGTTGAGGAAATAGACCACCACCAGCATCACCACGGCGACGACCATTGGAATCCAGCCAAGGATGGCGTTGATCGCCGTAATCGCGCCCTCGGGCTGAACGGCGAGCGCGGCATCAAAGCCGTTGAGCGAGAGCAGGATGGCCACGAGCTGCGTCGCACCGGCGACGGCGAGTTTGCTGGCGAGGTTGTCCGCCGAGGAGACGAGACTGTCGAGCCGGCGGCCGGACTGCCACTCGATGATATCCACGATGTTGTTGCGGTTGGTGTTGAACATGACAAACGTGATCGTCAGCGCGATGCCCACGGAGATGGCGTTGACGTAGATCGCGCCGAGCGAAAACGGATCGATGACAAACCAGATCTTGCCGAGGATGAACAGCGCCGCGGCGAGGAGCATAGCCTTCTTTCTGCCGAGCGCGCGGTCGATGGCGGAGACGAGGAACGAGGACGTGATCGCCGCCACGAGATAAGCCGCCTGGATGGCCGTAGCCGCCGCCGTACTGCCGAGCACATAGGTGGCGTAGTAGGTGATGCAGCTCATCAGCAGCAGGTTGATCACGCCGTAGCAGATGATATACAGCATGTTGAGCACCCAGGACTTGCAGCGAAAGAGCATGGAGAAGACGGTCTTTGCCGAGAGCTTCTCGTCGTCGTTTCCGATGGGCTTGACGCGCTCCTTCGTGGTGAAAAAATGCACCACGCAACCGATGATACAGACCGCGCCCATCACACAGGCGGTGAGCAGAAATCCGCGCGAGCTGGCGGCGTCCACAAGGTTTCCCTTTGCATCCATCGCGCCGAAGAGCTTGAGCAGCGGCAGGCATGCCACCGCGCCGATGCCTCCGCCGAGCGCGCCGCCGAGATTGCGGTAGACGTTGATCGAGCGCCGGTCCGCGTCGAGATTGGTCGCCAGGCTTCCCATGCTGTTGTAGGGAATGCCCACGAACGTGTTGAAGAGCTCAAAGAGCAGATAGACGATCAGCGCAACCGCTACGGCCGCCGCGTTCTGCAGACCAAAGTTGGTAAACAGCAGCACGACAGTGGCCGCCCAGGGCAGCGCAAACCAGATAGCCAGCGGGCGCACGCGCTCACCGTTTTTAAACTTGTGGTTGATCGCCCAGAAGCCGATCAGCGGATCGTTGATCGCGTCCCAGATGGTGCCGATCGTGAGGATGGTACCCGCTATCAGCACGTCGATCTTGAGCACGTTGGTCAGGAAAAAGAGGTAGTAGATGCTCTTGAACTGGTAGACGACGTTGCTCGCCGTCGAAAAGGTGCAAAACCCCAGCTTCTCTGAAAAGCGGGTGCGGGGGATGGGCTGTGCGGCGGGGTTACTCATGTGCTTTACTCCTTGCTGTGTTTTGAATCGGACGGGGAAGCGGCGTATGGCTCTACACGTTTTGCTCCGTCTTTGCAACCGCCAGCAGGCGGTCCAGCAGCAGCGCCTTGAAGCGCTCCGGTTCATCGCCCATGGGGTTGTGGCCGGACTGCTCAAACCAGATGAGCTCCTTCTGCGGCGCTTCGATGGTGTCAAACCATTCCTGCACGAGCGAGGCGGGCGTGTTTTGATCCAGCACGCCGTCGAAGACGAAATACGGCACGGAGAACTTTGTGCAGGTCTCCGGGAAGTTCGTTGCGCCCACAGCGTCCCACATCTCGGTAAGCACGTACTTGTAGCCACGCGCAAGCCCGTAGATGTCCCGGAGCGAGTACTCGCCGGAGAACAGCACGGGGATGACAAACGAGCGGAAGTAGCTGCGCTTTTTCGCGCTCTTGCTGTATCCGCCGTATTTCATCATGATCCGCCGCTGCGCCATCATGCCGTCGAAGCCGCCCTTGTACACGCCGCGCACCGGCGGGCCGACCCTGTTCAGGATGGCGACGGACTTCTCGTCGCCCGCTTTTTTCGCCTCATCCATGGCAAACGCGAAGCTGATCTGCTCGTTTTTCGCGCCGTCCACCACCTGGCCAAAGCCGACATAGGCCGCGATGTGCTCCGGGTGCCGGTGCGCCAGATAAGTGCCCAGCTCCGATCCCCAGCTGCCGCCGATGATGAAGATCTTGTCCTTGGAGAAGCGCTCGCAGAGCCAATTGACGAGCGCGTTTGCGTCCTCTACCAACTGGTCGACCGTCAGCGTCTCTTTCTTCGCGCCATAGTAGGAGCCGCCGCTGCCGCGCTGATCCCAGGCGACGATCGTGAAGGTCTCAGCCAGATCCGCGTGGTCTGTCATGATCGTGTGGCGGTTGCAAACGCCCGGCCCGCCGTGCAGAAACAGCAGCACGGGGTTGTTTTCATCCACGCCCTTGATGTGAATTTTTTGCGGCAGACCGTTCAGCGTAACCATGCGTTTTTCGTCTATCACGGCGCAGTTTCCTCCCTGACTGTATAGATTTGTAACAAGCTCCCTATCAATATAGCGTAAAACGACGTTTTTCGCCAGCTTTTATGCAGATATATTCATAAAAATACGTCCGCTGCGCGCGCAGCCGAAGCCATGCTTGTCACAATGGCGTCAAACGTGCCAAAGTCACGCAAATCCGGCGCGTTTCCGGGTTGCAATGCAAGATTTCCTATGTTAATATTGTTTGATACTGGCGATTTATGCCGATTTCAAATATGATTTGATCGATTACTGTTGGAGGAGCACATGGCAACCTTTGAAAAACTGGACAACAACCGCGCAAAACTGACGATTTCCGTTTCATCCGAGACGTTCGGCGCTGCCGTACAGAAAGCATATCAGAAAACCGCGAACCGCTACAACGTGCCGGGCTTTCGCAAGGGCAAGGCCCCGCGCAAAGTCATCGAAACCATGTATGGGGAGAGCGCCTTCTACGAAGAGGCGTTTGATCTCGTCTGGGGCGAGGCATACGACGCAGCGCTGGCCGAGCATAGCCTGACCGCCGTGGACAAGCCCTCGCTGGATATTACCGCCATCGGCGCGGACGGGGTCACCTACACCGCGGAGGTGCAGCTCAAGCCCGAGGTCACCCTCGGCGCATACAAAAAACTCGAGGTACCCGAGCCGGATTTCTCCGTGAAGGACGAAGAGGTCATGGCCGAGCTTGAGAAGGAACGCGAGAAGAACGCGCGCTACATCGAGGTGGACCGCGCCGTGGAAAACGGCGACCGCGTGATCCTCGACTACTCCGGCAGCGTCGACGGAGAAAAGTTCGAAGGCGGCACCGCGCAGGACCAGCCGCTCGTCATCGGCTCCGGTACGTTCATCCCGGGGTTTGAGGAGCAGCTCGTCGGCCTCAAGGCGGGCGATCAGAAGGATATCGAGGTCAAGTTCCCGGAGGAGTACTCCGCACCGCTGGCCGGCAAGGCCGCCGTGTTCGCCATCAACCTCAAGGCCATCCAGGTCAAGGAGCTACCCGCGCTGGACGACGAGTTTGCCATGGACATTTCGGACTTTGAGACGCTCGACGCGCTCAAGGCGGATAAAAAGGCCAAGATGGAGGAAAAATCCGCGAAGAACCGGCAGACCGCCATCGAGAACATCGCCCTGCAAAAGGCGGCGGACAACGCCATCGTCGACATTCCGGATGTGATGGTCGAGCGGCAGATCGACTACATGCTGCGCGACATCGCCTATCAGCTGAGCATGAGCGGCTTGTCTTTGGAAGACTATGTAAAATACACCGGCACCGATATGGCCGGCCTGCGCGAAAGCTACCGCAAGGAAGCGCTCGCCCGCGTCAAGATGCAGCTCGTCATAGAAGCCATCGGTGAAAAAGAGAGCGTGGCGTGTACGGAGGAAGACCTCAAGGCGCTCATCGCCGAGTACGCCGAGAACAGCGGCAAGAGCGCAGAGGAGTTTGAAAAAACGCTCTCCGACGACGACCGCGAATACCTCAGCGACAACGTGCTCGCACGCAAAGCCGTCAAGATCGTGGCTGATAACGTCGTGCTCGTCAAGGACGAGGGCGCGGAGAAGAAGCCCGCGAAAAAGGCCGCCGCCAAAAAGGCGGATGCCGAGGATGCCGCGGAGAAGCCGGCGAAGAAGGCCGCCAAAAAGGCGGAGCCGAAGGAGTAAGCGCACGCAAGCACTGACCCCGATCACCCCATTTCCCCACAGAAGGAGGGAACGAACATGAACCTGATTCCGATGGTCATCGAGCAGACCAGCCATGGCGAGCGCAGCTACGACATCTACAGCCGCCTGCTCAAGGATCGCATCATCTTTATCGGCGGGCCGATCGACGACGACACCGCCAACAGCGTGGTCGCCCAGATGCTCTTCTTGGAGGGCGACGACCCCGATAAGGATATCAACCTCTACATCAACTCCCCCGGCGGCTCCGTCAGCGCGGGGCTCGCCATCTACGATACGATGCAATACATCAAGTGCGAGGTATCCACCATCTGCATCGGCCTCGCCGCCTCCATGGGCGCGTTTCTGCTTGCGGCAGGCGCCCCGGGCAAGCGCAAGGCGCTGCCCAACGCCGAGATCATGATCCACCAGGTCAGCGGCGGCGCACAGGGGCAGGCGACGGATATCAACATCCAGGCCGAGCAGATCCTCAAGCTGAAAAAGAGGCTCAATGAAATCCTCGCAGAACGCACCGGCCAGAGCGTCGAGCGCATCACGCGGGATACCGAGCGGGATAATTACATGAGTGCCGAGGAGGCACGCGCATACGGGCTGATCGACGAGGTCTTCCCGCCGCGCAGATAACCCAGGAAGGGGTAGATTATGACAAAAGTTGAAGATCCGTCCGTCGTGCGCTGTTCGTTTTGCGGCAAGGCGCAGGAGGACGTTCACCGCATCATCGCGGGGCCCGGCGTGAACATCTGCAACGAGTGCGTCGAGCTTTGCCGCGAGATCATCGAAGAGGATGTCGAGGCCGAACCCATCGACCTGACAAACATCCCCAAACCGCAGGAGATCGTCAATCAGCTCAACCAGTATGTCATCGGCCAGGACGCGGCAAAGCGTGCGCTGGCGGTTGCGGTATACAACCACTACAAGCGCATCCATACGCCCGCGAAGAAGGACGACGACGTCGAGCTGCAAAAAAGCAACATCATCATGCTCGGGCCGACGGGCAGCGGCAAGACCATGCTCGCGCAGACGTTGGCGCGCATCCTCAACGTGCCGTTTGCCGTTGCGGACGCGACCAGCCTCACCGAGGCGGGCTACGTCGGCGAGGATGTGGAAAACATCCTGCTCAAGCTCATCCAGACCGCGGATTACGACGTGGACAAAGCCGGCAAGGGCATCATCTACATCGACGAGATCGACAAGATCGCCCGAAAGGGCGAAAACGTCTCCATCACGCGGGACGTCTCGGGCGAGGGCGTGCAGCAGGCGCTGCTGAAGATCCTCGAGGGCACGGTCGCCTCTGTTCCGCCGCAGGGCGGGCGCAAGCATCCGCACCAGGAGTTCATCCAGATCGACACGACGAACATCCTCTTCGTCTGTGGCGGCGCGTTCTCGGGCATCGACAAGATCATCGAAAAACGCATCGGCCACAAGATCCTCGGTTTTGGCGCAGAGGTGACGAGCAGCGTGCAGAAGGATATCGGCGAGACGCTCAAGAGCATCCTGCCGGAAGACCTGCTCAAATTCGGCCTGATCCCGGAGTTCGTCGGGCGCATGCCGATCATCGTTACCCTCGAAAACCTCGACGAAGACGCGCTGATGCGCATCCTCACCGAGCCGAAAAACGCGCTGACCAAGCAGTATCAGCGGCTCTTTGAGATGGACGGCGTCGAGCTGAGCTTCGACGAGGAAGCGCTGCGCGCCGTGGCAAAGAAGGCCATCGAGCGCAAGACTGGCGCGCGCGGGCTGCGCGCCATCCTCGAAGACGTGATGCTCGACATCATGTACGACATCCCCTCGCGCGACGACATCGGCTTCTGCCGCATCACGAAGGATGTCATCGACAAGGTCTGCCCGCCGCTGCTCGTGGAGAACACGGGCGAGAAGAAAACCGCCACAAAAAAACCCAAGCAGTCGGCGTAAGCAAGAAGTAAGACTTACCCTCGTCGATCGTCGTGGGTAAGCAGCAGATCAAGAGAACAAAGGGAGCCGGAAGCGAGAGCGAACGGCTCCCTTGATCATTGACGGCGCAGAGACTCCAAACGCAGAGATCCTGGAAAAAGGGGGAGCGCTTGGGCGCCCTGATCTTGGCGTTGGCCTCCTTTCTCGGTAAAGCATGGTGCTTTTAGTACATTTTCTTCGTTTCCCACAGTGGTTTCGCAACTTTAATCTGCAAGATTGGAAACGGGTTTACCGCTTCTTTTTTCTTGTCCAAATTTATTATGCAGAGCCCTTGATTCCCGCTCGTTCCATGCGGCACCCTGGATAAAGCGGCCGCCGAATTCAACCGGGGCACGGGTATCGCCCCCTCTACACGATCGCTTCCTTCATCCGCCGCACATACGCGCCGACGGCCGGCGCCGCTTCCCTCCCCTGCTCGGCGATCATCTTGACGATGGCGGAGCCGACGATCACCCCATCCGCAACGTCCGCCATCTGCCGCGCCTGCTCCGGCGTGGAGACCCCGAACCCGATCGCGCAGGGAATTGTGGGATTCGCCTCGCGCACGAGCCGCACCATCGCGCTCAGATCGGTCGTGATCCGGCTGCGCTCCCCGGTAACGCCCATCGACGAAACGCAGTAGACAAACCCCTCGGCCTCGCGCGCGATCGGCGCGATGCGCCCGCGCGAGGTCGGCGCGATCAGGCTGACAAAGTCCACGCCCGCCGCGCGGCTTGGGTGCGCAAACTCCGCCTTCTCCTCAAACGGCACGTCCGGCAGGATCAGTCCGTCCACGCCCGCCGCGGCCGCAGTCTCCAAAAAACGTTCCGTACCGTAGGAGAATACCACGTTCGCATACGTCATGAACGCCAGCGGCGTCGAGATGTCCGCACGCAGCGAGCGCACCAGTTCGAAGATGCGATCCGTCGTCACCCCGCCGCTCAGCGCGCGCTGGTTTGCCGCCTGTATGACCGGCCCCTCCGCCGTGGGATCGGAAAACGGGATGCCGAGCTCGATGATATCCGCGCCCGCCGCCGCCATTTCACGCACCACGCGCGCGGTCGTCTCCAGATCCGGATCGCCGCAGGTGATAAACGGGATAAACGCCTTGCCCCTTTCAAACGCCTGCCGGATCCTGCTATTTTCCTTATTCATGGATATCCTGCCCCCTGTAGCGCGCAATCGCCGCGCAGTCCTTATCCCCGCGCCCTGAAAGGTTCACCACAACAACCTGCTCCTTCCCCATCGCGGGCACGATCTTCATCGCGTGCGCAATCGCATGGGCGGACTCGATGGCGGGGATGATGCCCTCCGTGCGGCTGAGAAACTCAAACGCTTCCACGGCCGCCGCATCCGTCACAGCGGCGTACTCCGCGCGGCCGATGTCGTGCAGGTATGCGTGCTCGGGACCGATGCCGGGATAGTCCAGCCCGGCGGAGATGGAGTAGACCGGCGCGATCTGCCCGTATGCATCCTGGCAAAAGTACGACTTCATGCCGTGGAAGATGCCGGCGCGCCCGGTGTGGATCGTCGCCGCGGTCTCGGGCGTGTCGATGCCGCGTCCCGCCGCCTCGCAGCCGATCAGCCGCACGCCCGCGTCATCGATAAAATGGTAGAACGCGCCGATGGCGTTGCTGCCGCCGCCGACGCAGGCAAGCACCGCGTCCGGCAGGCGCCCCTCTTTCTCGAGCAGCTGCGCTTTGATCTCGCGCGAGATGACCGCCTGAAAATCACGCACGATGGTTGGAAACGGATGCGGCCCCATAACCGAGCCGAGGCAATAGTGCGTGTCGTCCACGCGGCTCGTCCACTCCCGCATGGCCGCGGACACCGCATCCTTGAGCGTTGCGGTCCCGCTCGTAACGGGGATCACCTCCGCGCCGAGCAGGCGCATGCGGTAGACGTTGAGCGCCTGCCGCCGCGTATCCTCCTCACCCATGTAGACGACGCAGGCCATGCCCATCAGCGCCGCCGCCGTCGCCGTCGCAACCCCGTGCTGTCCCGCGCCGGTCTCCGCGATGAGCCGCGTCTTTCCCATCCGCCTGGCGAGCAGTGCCTGCCCGAGCACGTTGTTGATCTTGTGCGCGCCGGTGTGGTTGAGGTCTTCCCGCTTGAGATAGACCTTCGCGCCGCCGAGCGCATGCGTCATCCGCCCGGCAAAGTACAGCCGGCTGGGCCGGCCCGCGTATTCGTTGAGCAGCTGCGTCAGTTCCGCCTGAAACGCCGCATCCGCGCGGTAGAAGTCATACGCTTCCTCCAGCTCGATCACGGCGCGCATCAGCGTCTCAGGAATATACTGTCCGCCGTGGTCGCCGAACCGCCCTCTTACTTGCTCCATACCATTCCTCCGCTTTACCGCCCGGCTCCGCGCACGGCCGCAACGAACGCCGCCATCTTGGCCGGGTCCTTTTTTCCGTCCGTCTCCAAGGCCGAACTTGTATCCACCGCAAACGGCCTGCAGCGCGAGATCGCCTCCGCTGCGTTCTGCGGCGTAAGCCCGCCCGCGAGAAAAAACGGCCGCCGCACATCCGCCGCAAGTTCCCAGTCAAACGAAGCGCCTGTGCCGCCCGCGCCGTGGTCGAGCAGAATCCAATCCGCAGGGGATTCCTCCGCGCGCAAAACATCCGCGCGCGACGAAACGCGAAACGCCTGTATGACGGGCCTGCCCGTGCTTTCTCTAAGCGCGCGCACATCTGCCGGCGTCTGTTCGCCATGCAGCTGCGCCGCGTCGATCACCCCCTCATCCAGCAGGCGCGCGATCTCATCCGGCTCCGTATCGACAAATACGCCAACCGCGCAAATCCGCGTGTCCAGCTCCGATTTGAGTGCGCGAGCCTGCTCCGGCGCGACATAGCGGCGGCTCTTTTTTGCGAACAC
The DNA here is from genome assembly GCA_023399275.1 of Bacillota bacterium. Classification (GTDB taxonomy): domain Bacteria; phylum Bacillota; class Clostridia; order Christensenellales; family CAG-138; genus UBA7703. The sequence goes on along the minus strand of JAEWQH010000016.1, from coordinate 6,629 downwards.
AAAGCCGACATAGTCCGGCAGCAGCACATTGGCCGCCTGGATATCCGCACCGCGCGAAAGCCCGCATAGCTTGATCTTCGTCATCTCACACCTCGAAATGCATCCAGCATCGCCCGCTTGTCCGCCGCGCGCATCAGCGATTCGCCGATGAGCACCGCATCCGCGCCGCTCTCCTCCAGCGCGCGTACGTCCTGCGCCGTACGTATCCCGCTCTCCGAGACAAACAGCGTCCCCGCCGGCGCAAGCGACTGCAGCCGCCTGCTGTTTCCGGTATCGACGGAGAAGTCCTTTAGGTTTCGGTTGTTCACGCCGATGATGCGCGCCCCCGCTGCTGCGGCAGTGTCCATCTCCTGCTCGTCGTGCACCTCCACCAGCGCGGAGAGCCCAAGTTCGCCGCACAACGCAAGACAGCGCGCAATCTCCGCCTCGCCGAGGATGGCGCAGATAAGCAGCACCGCGTCCGCGCCCATCGCCTTTGCCTGATAGATCTGATAGACGTCCACGGTAAAATCCTTGCGCAGCATCGGCACGCGCACCTGGCCGCGCACATCCGAAAAGATCCGGTCGCTGCCGAGAAACCACCTCGGCTCCGTCAGGCAGGAGATCGCGTCCGCGCCCGCGCGCTCATAGTCCCGCGCGATATCGAGATAGGGAAACGCCTCCGAGATGACGCCCTTGGACGGGGACGCTTTCTTGATCTCGCAGATGATGGAAAGGCCGGGTTTTCGCAGCGCGCTCTCAAAAGCGAACGGCTCCCGCGCGGGCGTTTCTCCCCCGGCGCAGCGCCGGCGCAGTTCATCGAGCGGGCAGGCCGCCTTGTCCGCCGCCACCCGGATGCGCGCATAGTCCGCCAGCTGGTCGAGTATTGTAGCCATGTGCACTATGCCTGCGACGCGGCGATAAACGCCTCGAGTTTTTGGCGTGCCGCGCCGGAGTCGATCAGTTCGCCCGCCAGCAGGATTCCCTGCGCAAGCGAAGGCGCTTTGCCGGCGATATACAGCGCGGCGCCTGCATTGAGCAGCACGGTATCCCGCTTTGGTCCGCGCTCCCGCCCGGCGAGAATGGCGCGCGTGATGGCGGCGTTTTCCTCCGGCGTGCCGCCGACGAGCTCCTCCTTGCGGCAGCGCGCCAGTCCAAACGCCTCGGGTGTGACCACATAGGTGCGATAGTCGTCCCCATCGAATTCGCAGACCGACGTCGGCGCGCTGAGCGAGAGCTCGTCCAGCTTGTCCTGCCCGTAGACGACCATGCCGCGCGAAACGCCGAGGCTGGTGAGTACGCGCGCGAGCGGCTCCACCAGCGCCTCGCTGTAGACGCCCAGCAGCTGCATCTTCGGCTGCGCGGGGTTCGTCAGCGGGCCGAGGATGTTGAACACCGTGCGGATGCCCAGCTCACGGCGGATCGCGCCGACGTATTTCATGGAGGTATGGTATTTCTGCGCAAAGAAGAAGCAGATGCCGACGGTTTCGAGCAGCTCGACGCACCGCTCGGGCGACTGGTCGATATTGACGCCGAGCGCCTCGAGGCAGTCCGCCGTGCCGCACTTGGAGGAAGCCGCCCGGTTGCCGTGCTTGGCGACTCTGACCCCGCCCGCCGCCGCGACAAGCGCGGATGTGGTGGAGATATTGAAGCTCTGCGCTCCGTCTCCGCCGGTGCCGACGATCTCCATCAGCTCCATGCTGTGCGGCACCCTGACCGCATGGTCGCGCATGGCGGCCGCGCAGCCGGAGATCTCATCTATCGTCTCCGCCTTGGTGCTCTTGGTGGAGAGCGCCGCGAGAAACGCCGCGTTCTGCGTGGCGCTGGTTTCGCCGCTCATGATCTCACTGATGACGGCATATGCCTCGTCGTACGTCAAGTCCTGCTTGTCTACGATCTTTACGATTGCTTCCCTGATCATTGTTCTGTCTCCTTTGTGAAATCAAAGTCGGATCTACACGGCCGCATCGGCGGCGGCTGCCCGCTCCCGCGCAAGCGCGAGGAAATTCTTCATGATGGCCTTGCCGTCCGGCGTGAGGATGGACTCGGGATGAAACTGCAGCCCGTAGACCGGGTGCACGGCGTGCATGAGCGCCATCACCTCGCCATCCTGCGTCCGCGCGACGATGCGCAGCTCTTTCGGAATCGTCTCCTCCACCGCAGCAAGCGAGTGGTAGCGCGCAACAGGGATCGTCTCCGGGCAGCCGGAAAAGAGCGGGCAGGCGGGATCGAGCACAGTATCCGACTGCTTGCCGTGCATGAGCTGCTTGGCGTAAGAAACGGTGCCGCCATAGGCCGCGCAGATCGCCTGATGCCCGAGGCATACGCCCAGCATCGGGATATTTGCACCGAGTGCGCGGATCACATCCATACAGACGCCCGCGTCCTCCGGCCGGCCGGGGCCGGGCGATAGGATGATCGCCTCCGGCCTGAGCGAAGCGATCTGCTCCGTCGTCATCGCGTCGTTGCGTATCACGCGGATATCCGGGTTGAGCGCGCCCACGAGCTGATAGAGATTGTAGGAAAAACTGTCGTAGTTGTCGATCAAGAGAATCATAGCGTCTCCTTCTGCGCCAGCTTGAGCGCCCGAACAACGGCGGCCGCCTTATTGAGGCACTCCTGATACTCGTTCTCCGCCGCCGAATCGGCCACGATGCCCGCCCCGCTGCGGATGAACACCTTGCCGTTTTTCTTGTAGGCGATGCGGATGGCGATGCACGTGTCGAGATTGCCCGTGAAATCGAGATACCCGATCGCGCCGCCGTAGATGCCGCGCTTGTTGTTCTCGAGGTCGTTGATGAGCTGGCAGGCGCGCAGCTTTGGCGCGCCGGAGAGCGTCCCCGCGGGCAGGATCGCGTCGATGGCGTCCAGCGCGGTCTTCCCCGGCGCGAGATCGCCGCGCACGGTCGAGCCGATGTGCATCACGTGCGAAAAGCGCTCGACACAGAGATATTGATCTACGCGCACGCTGCCGAAGCGGCTGATCCTGCCGATGTCGTTGCGCCCGAGATCGACCAGCATGTTGTGCTCGGCAAGCTCCTTTGGGTCGGCCAGCAGCTCGCGCTCGAGCGCAAGATCCTCCTGCTCCGTCTTGCCGCGCGGACGCGTGCCCGCCAGCGGAAAGGTGTAGAGCACGCCGTCCTCGAGCTTGACCAGCGTCTCGGGCGACGCGCCGGCGACCTCCATATCGCTGCTGCTGAAATAAAACATATACGGCGAGGGATTGAGCGTACGCAGGATACGGTAGGCTCCAAGCAGGCTCCCCTCGTACTCTGCCTCCAGGCGGTTGGAGAGCACGATCTGGAAGATATCCCCTTCGTGAATATGATGCTTGCCGCGCTCGACCATGGCGCAGTATTCTTCGCGCCCAAAGAGCGGCCGAAGCTCGGACCTGAGCGAACCGGGACGCTCCGCGGCGGGCTCGCCGCAGCGGATCAGCTCCGCCATCTGCTGAAGTTCGAGCTTCGCGCGGTTATACTCCGTCTCCGCGTCGTCGAGTGAGATGTTGACGATGAGTACGATCTTCTGGCGGAAGTTGTCGAAGGCAATCACCTTGTCAAACAGCATCAGGTCCACGTCGTTGAAGCCCTCGGTGTCCTCCGCGTCGAGTCGGAGCGTAGGCTCGGCATACTTGAGATAGTCGTAGGAAAAGTAGCCGACAAGACCGCCCGTAAACGATGGCAGGCCGCTGATGCGCGGACTTTTGTGCTCGTCTATGATCTGCTGCAGGTATCGCCCCGGCTCCGCCGTATCAAACGAGAGCGCGCCGATCTTCATGTGCCCGTTGAGACAGGTAACCTCCAGCTTGGGATCGTATCCCAAAAAAGTATAGCGCCCCCACTTTTCCTGATTTGCAACCGACTCGAGCAGATAGCAGTGGCTGGAGACATTTTTCAGGATGCGCAGCACCTCGATGGGCGTGCGGATATCCGAGAGGATCTCCATGCTCACCGGCGCGGTTCGATAGCACCCGCCCGCTACAAGGGCTTTGATTTCTTCTATGCTTGGCTTGAACATGCGGTTCCTTTCCCTCCGCCAGGGCAAATAAAAAATGCCCCGGACAGAAATCACTGCGATTCTGTCAAGGACGAATAAGGTTCTTATCCGCGGTGCCACCTTGATTTACGGAAGATCCGTACGCTTTGCGGGATACCGACATATCCCCGGCAACTCACGTATGCCAGCACGTTGCAGAATACTCGGGCATACGCCCTTTGACTGCACCCTCGGCGGTCCATTTGATGACGTGTGTTCCGCCTGGCTCTCAACACCGCAGGCTCTCTGTGGGAGCATCATCACCGTTATCTCCGCGTCAACGGTTTGGTTGATATATAATATACGCACGACGGGCGCCGTTGTCAAGTATTTTATGCGCCCGCGGGCGCCTGTTTTTCGGCAGCCACGGCCGCAACGCAGAATCCGGCGCCCCGAAAACCGGGGCGCCGGATCCTTTCGCTTTTGTTATTCCGCCTTGGGTGCCTCGGTCGGCTTGGCCACCTCCGGCTCCTTGTCCTTCTTTGCGCCGAGGATGACGAGCACCAGCTGCACAAGCGCGATGATGATCATCAGCAGCGTCCAACGGTCGGTGAAGACCATGGGATTGCGCATATTCTCCGTCAGGATGAAGGCGATGATGCCTCCGATGCCCGGCAGCAGCGTCAGCAGGCGTCTGTACGGATGCTTCTCCGTTTCGCGCACGGCTACGCCGTCCGCCTCTTCCTTCTTCTTGCCCATGAGGCCGATCAGCATCAGGATCGACGCCAGCGCGGTCGCAATCGCAAGAATCAGGTTGAGCAGCGCCCACACGGGGCCGCCCGCCAGCGGGGTCTGTTCATCCGGTATCTCCTCGATCTCGCGGATGATCTCCGCCTGGCTCATCGTCCCATAGATCACCAGGTCGCCCTCCGGCACCGTGGCCGGGATCGCCGTGGTCCATCCGTCAAACGTGTAGCCTGCCAGAGAGGGATCTGCCGGTATCGGCGTATCGTCGCCATAGCGCAAGTCGGTATACACCGCATACGGCGTGCTTCCATCCAGCTTGCCCGTGCCGCCGGTGACGATATAGGTCACCGAGGACGCGACTTCCTCCCACTGGGCGTAGAAGTTCACCTGCCGCGGCGGCATGTAGAACAGATTGCCCGGCTGGCGGGAGACGCCGGCGCTTGCACTCTTCTCGCTCCAGCCCACGAAGCGGTAGCCCGGCCGCGTGAACATGTTGCCCAGCACCGATACGATCTCATCGGTAAAGTGCCGGCCGTCCTGGTAGGTTCCGCCCTCCGCGCCGTTGGGGTGATAGTACACCGGGGAAGACCTCGGCTCCCAAACCGCCGTCAGCGTCAGGTCATTGTCCGGCATGTAGAATCCGTTGCCCGGGCCGAAAACCATCTCCGTACCGTCGAAATCGGTCGTCGTCCAGTACAGGAAATCGTATCCGGAGCGCTTCGGCGTATTGCCGGAGACCGTCAGCGGCGTGTTGTACCGCTGTGCCAGGATTTTGTTGGGCAGGTTGACAACCTCATCGAGCGTCCCCGCATCGTAGATCACGTCATAGAGCGCGATCTCCCAGAGCGCTTTGAGCACATAGTTTTGACCGATCGACGGGATCGTACCGCCCAGGGCGATCGGGTTGCCCGTTGCGGTGTCTTCCCACCCGGTCAGGCGGTAGCCAGGACGCTTCACGCCGGCCGACGTTGCAACCGTCGCATCCGAGCCAAACGCAAACCACTGCGTCTCGGGGAAACCCGTCACCGTGTCCGTGGTATTCATCTGATACGCCACGCGCGGATGGATCGTAAAGCTCCCCTTCTGCGTGGTGAACGTGTAGTTTTTCTGCACCGCAGACGTAGGCGTCACATACGGCGAGAGCACCTGCGTATACAGGCCGACGTCGTTGACGGCGCTGTTGGTGCGGGTGATGGTCACCGTGATTCCGCTGAGATCCGCCGCGAGAATCGGGTAATACGTCGTGCCGTCGATCAGACCCGTCAGCGCCGTGTAGGTGAATGCCGGATCGGCGCTGCCGTAGTTCTTTGCCGCGTCATCCGCAGCGATGAGCACCGTGCGCTTGGTCACGCTCAGCGTGCCCTTGTTTATGTCGATGGTGTAATCGCCGGCCTGCGTGTTGCTCTTGAGCGTGTAGGTAAAGCCATTTTCGGTGCTCCCCACATCGGTGATGCTCCCAGTGTTGACCGCCGTATCGAAGCCCTCGCCCGCCACAAAACCGTCGCCGGTGATATTCCGTCCCGGCGCCGTCAGCGGCGTGCCATCATACACCTTGGAAACAGTATCGGTGTTGACTGCGACGCTGCGTTTGGTGATCGACACCTGTGCGCTGCCGAATACCGGCTCGTAGTTCGGGTTCGTCGCCACGAAGTAGACCGTCTTGCTCTCGCTCACATGCGTCGCCGTCGGGCTCTGCGCCAGCGTGTAGGTTGCCGGATCCGCTCCGCCCGTCAGACTGTAACGAATCGTCGTATCCTGCGTGACGCTTGCGCTCGCGGTCACGCCGTAGGCCGTGCCGTCGTACTTCTTCGTCACGTCCGCCGCGCTCACGCTCCAGTCGCCCGATTTCGTCACGGTCAGCGTACCCTTCGTGATATCCAGCGTATAGTCCGCCGCCTGCGTGTTGCTTTGGTATGTGGAGGCAAACG
>JAEWQH010000100.1 GCA_023399275.1 Bacillota bacterium | reverse complement strand
GCTGATCGACGCGCAGCCGCTCGCCGTAGCGCTCCGAGAGGATATAGAGATACGCGTCCACATACCGCAGCTCTTCGGCCACCGTCACCACCGGGCTGCCGCCGCGCGCCATCGCCGCGTCCAGCATGGTGGAGAGCGCCTCGATCATGCGGCAGGCCTTCTCGTCGTTGGCCATGCGCACCTCCCAGTTGATGATCTCGAGCGTGTTGTTCAGAAAATGCGGGCTGATCTGGCTCTGCAGCGCTTTGACGCGCGCATCCTGCAAGGCGAGCTGCTCCTCATAGCTGCGCTCAAACTGCGTCTTGAGCTCGGCGGACATGCTGTTGAAATGCTCGGCAAGCGAGCGAAACTCCCGGCTTCTCGGCATCGGAGAGACGGCGTAGCCGCGCTCGCCGCCCTTGACATGGCGCGCGGCGTCGATGAGCCTGGCGAGCGGATCGGAGACATAGCGGTAAAACGCCCAGATCACAAACGCCAGCAACGGCACCGCCAGCAGCATCACCACGATGAGAAAGCGCATGGAGCTCGGCAGCTCGTTGGTCAGCTGCGCGCTGTCCGAGCGGGCGCGCAGCTCCAGCGTATAGTCCGAGGTGCGCAGCGTCCGGTCGATGGGATAATACGCCTCCGTGCCGTCTTCTCCGGCCTGCTCGCCCTCTCCCGCAATCACGCGGGAGATGCCATTGAGCTCCACTCGCGCGTCCTTGAGCCACACGATGTTGTCCAGCGGCGCAAACAGCGCATCCTCGTCGCACTCCATCACGATGACGGCGTAGGGCGCAAACGCGCTGTCCACGATGTTGCGCAGCATGTAGAGCACGCCGTTCGCCTCAAAGAAGCGCACGCTCGTGCTCGAGTGCGCCGATGTCTCCTGCGCGATCACATGCGCATGTGTGCGGTAGTTGCGCAAGGGATCGGTCTTGCCCATGTTGGAACGGTTGCTCGCATAGTAGATCGTCGCGGGGTCGGAGACGAAATAGAGCATCACGCCGCGGAAGTTTTCGTCGTAGGAATACTGTTGGGAGAGGTACTCCGTCACGCTGCCGTAGAGCGCGACTCCGTCCGCGTCCTCGCCATACTGCGCCCAGGCGCGCTGGATGACGTTGTCATAGCTTGCCGCGCGGGAGGCAGACAGCGCGGAGTCCAGGCTCGACTTGGTCATGTTCATGGCGTTGGTAACGCTGGTTTCGATCGTATCGTCGATCCGGCTTTGCAGATTGTTGCGGATGAAGTAACCGGATAGCGTAAGGATGAGCAGCACCGGCAGCACCCAGCATACGCCGATGAGCGCGATAAGCCCATGCTTGAGGGACACGCCCTTTCCCGTCCGCTCCACCATGTTGTCCTCTCCTTCTGCGGTTGGATGAATATGACGCAGGCTCCGGTCAAACCCGAAGCCCGCAAGCAGCTATCCCAGCTCTATCTCCACGCGGCAGCGCGCGCCCGCCGCCAGCGGCACGATCTGCTCCGCCGGCACGCCGTCGATCAGCATGTGCGCTACCCCGCGGGTCACGCCGCGCGGATTCGTCACGCGGATGTCATACGTCGCCCCGCGCCAGACGCGGGTGACGGAGAACCCCTTCCATTCCGCCGGGATGCAGGGATCGACGATCAGCCGGTCGTAGTCCGGCCGGATGCCGAGGATGTACTCCGTCGCGGCGTAGTAAGACCACCCCGCCGACCCCGTCATAAACGGATGACGCGCGCGGCCAAACGCCGTATGCGCCTTGCCCACCACAAACTGGCAGTAGACATACGGCTCCGCCTGACGCACTTCTATCTTATCATTTTGGTTGTAGGGGCACAATGCGTCGTAAAACGACATGGCGGCTTCTCCATCGCCGAGCGCGCAGGCCGCGCCCCACGCCCAGGGGTTTGGATGCGAGAAGATCGCGCCGTTCTCCTTCAGCCCCGGGTATACGCGCGTCACAAAGCCGATGCCGTCGTCCGGCCTGGTATACGGCGGAGCATTGAGCAGGATGCCATAAGGCGTGTAAAGGTATTCCCAAATCGCCAGGAGAGCCTGTTCGCCGCGCTCGCGGGATGCAACGCCGGAGAGCACCGCCCATGCGTTGCTCTCGAGATGCACCTTGCCCTCCGTATCCGTATGCGTACCGATCTTGCGGTTGTCCGCCGTGATACCGCGGATATACCAGGCGCCATCCCAGAGCACGCGCTCGCAGACGTCACGCACGCGCTGCGCCATGGCGCGGTAGTGCGCCGCGTCCTCGTCCCGTCCAAGCCGCTCTGCCAATGGGACAAAGTGCGTCAGCGCCCAGTGATGCAAAAAACTCACCATCGCGCTTTCGCCCCCGCCGAGGTTGAGACAGTCATTCCAGTCCGCGCGGAGGCCCTTGCAGATGCCGTTCCGGCCAACCTGCTCCGCCGAAAAGTCGAGGATGCGCCGGAGGTGGTCATAGACGCTTTCCTCGCCGCCGTCGGCATATGTCACGACCTCATCGGCAAACGCAAGGTCGCCCGTCTCCTTGATATACTGCGCGACGCTGGCCACGAGCCAGAGCGCGTCGTCCGAACAGGCATCCTTGAGCCCGTGGACGATGCTCGCGCGGTCCGGCGTGGGGATCACGGTCGGCGAGCGGAAGCTTTGCCGTTTCTGCTCCGGCTCAAACCAACGCGGCTCAAACAGGTGCAGCCCGTAGCCCGCGCGCGTTTCGGCGCGCAGCAGCTCCACGATGCGCCGGCGGCATTGCTCGGGGTTGCTGTGCGGAACACACATCGCGTCCTGCGCGGTATCCCGGTAGCCCAGCCCCGTGCGCCCGCCCACCTCGATAAACGAGGAAAAGCGCGAGAAGATCACGTTGATCTCGCTCTGGTACAGCGTCCAGATGTTGATCAGCGTATTCATGCCCGCGTTCGGCGTCTCGATCTGCAGGCGGCCGAGCTTTTCATCCCAAAACCGGCGCAGCTTTCCAAACTGCGCGTCAACCGCGGCCGCGCGGCCGTATCTTTCCCGCATGACCTTGCCCGCGGCAATCCCGCCTTCACCGAGCAAAAAGATCAGCCGCGCGCTTTCGCCGGGCCGCAGGGTGATGCGCTTATGCAACGCGCCGCAATGATTCCCGCCCAGCTCCGCGCTGCAGGAGCACACGCCGCGCTCCACGGCAAGCGGGTTGCGCTCCGTTCGGTATGGCCCGAGGAATGCATCCCGCAGGCAGTCGTAGCCATCCGGCTCAAAGCTTGAGGTAAAGAACTGGTAGCCGTCCTCTTCGTAATACAGGTCGTGCTCGATGACACCGTCTTCATAGCGCGAGCCCGCCGCGTAGAGGCTCATCTGAAAATTCCGGTTGTCCATGTCGATCTGGTGAAATGAGAATTCGCAATAGGAAAACGCAGAGAGCCTGCGCTCGCGTGCGCTGTCGTTTCGAATGGTCACGTCCCAGATTTCCACCGGGTCGTCCTCGGCCACAAACAGCGTCTGCTCCGCGTGGATACCGCGGTAATCACACAGATACCTGCTGTAGGAGAGCCCGTGCCGGCAGCTGTAGCTCGCCTGGTCGAAGGGCTTACCCACAGGCTGCCAGCTCACGCTCCAAAAATCCCCGTCCGCCTCGTCCCGCAGGTAGACATAGTGCCCGGGGAAGTCCATAGGCACGCCGTTTGCGCGAAAGCGCGTGATGCGGTGGTACTCGCTGGAGCCGCAGAAGAGGTACCCGCCGGCGGTCTGGTTGACGACCCCGCACATATCCTTCGTTCCGATATAGTTCGTCCAGGAGACGGGCGTATCCACCCGCTCAACGACGTATTCGTGGTGTTCGTTGTCAAAATATCCATATCGCATGCTCAGAATCCTCCTTTTGCCATTATACCCAACAAAGGATGCGCCGAGACATGCTGGCGGATGCGTTCTTTTGCCTGTAGTTGTGATTGTGATTGTCGCGCCCGGCGGATCGGCTTACCCGGCTTCTTCGCCGCACAGCAGCAGGTAGTTCCCGCCGTCCGCGTCATAGCGGCAGGAGCAGTTCTTGCCCGCCTCCTTGGCGCGGTAGAGCGCTTTGTCCGCGTAAAAATACGCGCCCTGCGCCTGCGCGCAAGGCAGCAGGCACAGCCCCGCGCTGACGGTTACGCGCCCGTGCTCCGCCGCCCCGGCGTGCGGGATCGCCATGCGCTCGATGGCGCGGCGCAGCTCCTCCGCAACGCGCTCGCAGCACCCGGCGTCCGTCTCCTGCCAGACCGCGAGGAATTCTTCCCCGCCGATGCGGCCGATATCGATGCCGTGCTCCTGCGCATACGCGCGCAGCACCGCGCCGATGCGGCGCAGCAGCTCATCCCCCGCCGGGTGGCCATAGCTGTCGTTATACTGCTTGTAGTCGTCGATATCCAGCACCACGCAGGCCATGCTGCTCTGCAAGCGGGCACACCCGCGCGCAATCGCATCGTAGCGGTCAAACAGCATACGGCGGTTCATCAGCCCGGTGAGTTCATCCGTCGTCGCCGTGTGGTAGAGCGCGAAGTTGGTCTTTTGCAGGTTGCTCTTGGCGATGATGTTATCCAACGCCAGGTGCGACTGGTGATAGGAGATATACAGCCCGACGCATACGGACACCTGCGTATAGATCAGATCCAGCTGCCAGCGCTCCACCGGCTTGAACTGGCGGCCGAGGATGAGAAACAGCGCGGCAAAGGGCAGCACCGTCAGTGCGTTTTGCAGGGGCGGTATGTCGAAGGAAATCTGCACCAGCAGGAACATCCAGATGCTCATCACCCCCAGTTCTTCGCCGGAGAGCAGCGTGCCCGAGAGAATTCCGCAGAGGTACATGACAGCCGATATGAGGTAGACCAGCGACTTCGCGCCGCGGATCGGCCCCACGGAGACCCCGCGCAGCAGTCCGTCGACATAGAAGAACAGGATCGCAAGGAACGCGGCGCACAGCACGAGCGTCGCGATGCTCGTCATGACGCGCATCACCTCGCCGTAGAGCACCAGCAGCAGCGCGATCAGCGCGAGCGCAAGCACACACATGCGTTTGATGGTATGCAGATTCACGCGATCGGTCTCCGCGCGATAGCGCTGCACCGTGTCGCGATCATATCCCAGATACCGCCAGCTGCGTATGGCCCCAAGAATCCGCTTTGCCACGATCTTCCCTCGCCGAATGCGTCTGCGTCTGCACGTAGCGCGCAGGCGCAGGCGGACACCTCCGTTTCATGGTGAAAACAGAGTTTCCGTTTTTTTGCATTCATACAATGTAATAGTATAGGTTCCCGCCGGCAAAAAATGCAACCGTTGTTACAGAAAAAACACCGCATTTTCGCGGTATTTTGATGAATTCTATGTCCTTGTCGTGAAAAATGTCGGCAAAATATATGTTACGTCGTAATAAATCAAGCGTGCCAAGCCAAAGGCTTTCGATCCGCCATGTTACAAGAGACGCTTTTTCTGGAAGAAGAGCAGGCTGAGCACGACGACCAGAATGCTCAGCACGATGACCGCCGGGTAGCCAAAGCGGCTCTCCAGCTCCGGCATATACTTGAAATTCATGCCATACCAGCCGACGATGAGCGTCAGCGGCAGAAACACCGTGGTTACCACGGTAAACAGCTTCATGATCCGGTTTGCGTTGTAGTCCAGCGCGGCCATGTACGCCTCGCGCACCTGCACGAGGCTTTCGCGCAGCAGCTGCGCGTTTGCCGAGAGGCGGGCGATCTTGTCGCGCGCCGCGCGAAAATGATGCAGTTGCTTGGCCGCAAAGAGGTCCGCCTCGTTGGCGAGCATCAGATCAAACAGGTCGAGCAGCTGCTCATAGTAGTTGCGGATGCCGAGCAGCTGCCTGCGCAGCGCCAGCACTTCGCTGTTGAAGCGCCTGCCGGTCGCGTTCTGCTCGATCCGATCCTCCATGTCCGCAATGCGGCGGTCAAAGCGCTCCAGATCGCTTCCATCCCGGCTGAGCAGCCGCTCAAAGAACACGCAGATCAGCCGCTCGAGCGAGGCGGTTTTGAGGTTGAGCCGCAGCGCCGTTTCCTCCAGCGCCGCGGGAATGCTGCCGTCGTCGTCCCGCAGGGAGACGATGAGCAGCAGATTTGGCTTTGCAAACAGACCCACGCGATCCCGCACCGCGTGCTCGCCCGATATTTCGCGCACGGATACCGTGGCAAACAGCCGCCCGTCCGCCATATCCGCCGCAGCGTGAAAATGCGTCTGCGCCCGCTCACACTCCTCGATCAGCGCCGGGTCAAATCCCACGCGCGCACCAAGTCCGCCCTTGAGCGCCTCCAGCGCGACCACGCCCGCCGTCAGCCGGCTTTCGTCCAGCCGCTCCGGCTCGATTTGATGCAGCGTCTGCGTAAATTCATACAGCATGGCACATTCCCCCAGGATCCGTGATGCTTTGATGATAGAGCCTTTGCCGCCGGCGGTCAAGCCCGGCGGGATGTGTTATACTGTATACAACTACAATCCACATTCATCGACGGAGGCAATCTTATGCGACAGAACGACCGCTTTATCCGCATCTATTCCAAGGGATTCACCAATGGCAACGAAATCTGGGTAGACCGCGAAACAGGCGTAAACTACTTCTTCCACGCCGCGGGCTATGCCGGTGGCCTCACTCCGCTGCTCGATCGCGACGGCAAGCCGATCGTTACCGACGCTTACACGCTCGAGCATAACTATTCGCGCTGAACCGCTGCGCCCGTGCCCGAAGGTTCGTTTGCAAAGCCGGCCAAAACCACCTGCCTGCGCGGCGCGATGCGCACACTGTTCACCGCTTCTCTTCCATGATCCGCACAAAAAAGCGCCGCTTGCGCGGCCCGTCAAATTCGCAGAAGTACACACCCTGCCAGGTACCCAGCAAGAGCCTGCCGTCATGGACGATCAGCGTGGCGCTGCTGCCCATCGCGCTCGCCTTGAGGTGCGCCGCGCTGTTGCCCTCCGCGTGGCGAAACGCCCCGCGGTCGGGGAACGTTTGCTCCAACGCAAAAAGCAGGTCGCGCACCACGTCGGGATCGGCGTTTTCATTGACGGTGATCCCCGCGGTCGTGTGCGGGCAGTAGACCACACACAGCCCCTCTTTTATGCCGCTTTCCGCCAGGGCGGCGCGTACGCGGTCCGTCACGTCGGAAAAGCCGCTGCGCTCCGTCGAAAGCACATACTCACGCAGCATGGCCATCCTCTCTCCCTTCTTTCCGAAAATCTTCTAAACCCAACCGGCGTCCCTTGCAGGAAGCCCCTATTTATGATAGAGCTGCAGCAGCAACTCGCTGCTGTAGGCAAGCTTTGCCGTGAGCGCCTCGTTCTCTTTTCGCAGGTGTGCGAGCTCCGCCTTGGCCGCATCCAGCTCGCGCTGCATCGCATCCAGCTCCGCCTGCAGCGTCGTGTCGATCAGCGAGTCGATCTGCTCCCGGAGCCGCTCCCGCGTCGGACCGTCCGCGCCCGTCTCCCCTGCCGGCTGTTTCCCGCCGCGGGTGTGCGGCTCCGGCTGCTGCGGCTTCTGCGCTTCGTCCGCCGCATCCGCGGCCTCTTTCAGCGCGGCCGTCCCTTCGACCACCCGCTCGGTCTGGGCCGACGCGGACGCCCTCCTATCCGCCAGGTGGATCACCTGCCGCGGCTGCGCCGCCTTTTCGGCATCCTCCTTCTCGCGCAGCGGTTCCCCCTCCGGCGCGGGCAGCTCGATCAGCGCACGATCCCCCGCCACGCGGTAAACGCCCTCGGGGATGTTCATCCGCTCGCGGATCTCCTGCGCCTGACGGCTCTCCTCCAACAGGCGCGCCGCGCGCACGGCCTCGCCGCCCGTCTCTTCGCTCTTTGCCGCCGGAGCAACGCCGGCCGCATCTGCCGCCGGCTTTGGCGCACCGGCTTCCGCGCCGCTTCGCTTGAGCAGGAGCGCAAGCTGCTGCTCCAACTGCGCAACCTTTTGATCGCGCGACTCGATCACCGCGTTTACATACGCGACGACATCCTTCTTGCGATATCCGCCAAAAAAGGTGCTTCTTAGCATCGTTTCCTGATCCATACTGCGTTCCTCCCGCAATTCCTTGTCGCCGGCAGTTCCGGTTGCTGATATAATACGCTCATCAATCGTGAGGTGATAACGTGAAACGATATCTATGCCTGATCCTGTGCCTGCTTGTCCTGTCGGCCTGCGCTTCCGGCTGCTCCGAGGCTGCGTCCCCGCCGCCGTTGAGTAAATGCATCAACATCGGCAACGCGCTGGAAGCGCCGAAGGACCAGCCATGGGACGTGCCGATGGATGCCGCGTATTTTTCGATCATCCAGCAAGCCGGCTTCTCGTGTGTGCGCCTGCCGGTGCGGTTTTCGGACTATGTAGACCGGCAGAGCGACGGTTATCCCCTTGACGAAGACTTTCTGCAGCAAATCGACGGCTATGTGCATACGGCGCTTAATCTGGGGCTTACCCTCATCCTCGATTTCCACCATTTTCTCGAGATGATGGACGACCCCGAGGCGAACCGGGCTTGCTTCGTCGCCATCTGGCGCCAGCTCGCAGAGCGCTACCGCGATCAACCCAATGCGCTGGTGTTTGAGCTGCTCAACGAGCCGCAAGGCAATCTGGACAGCCGGACCTGGAACGACATCCTCGCGCAGACCGTCCGCGCGATCCGCGCCATAGACCCCGACCGATATCTCATAGTAGGCGGTGCAAACTACAACGCAATCGATTCGCTGCGCGATCTCGTGCTGCCAGACGACCGCTATCTGATCGCCACCGTGCACTACTATGAGCCAAACGACGTCACATTTCAAGGCAATCCCTACCACGCAGGGTATGAATCGCTGCACGGCATCGCGTGGAACGGCACGGCGGATGAAGTCGCTTACCTTCGAGAGCGGCTATCCACCGCGAAGAGCTGGGCGGACGCGCACGGTGTCCCGCTGTTTCTGGGCGAGTTCGGCGTGAGCAAAACGGCCCCCGCAGACACGCGGCTGAGCTGGATCTCGGCGGTTGCAAACGAGGCGAGCGCGCGCGGCATCGACTACGGCTACTGGGAGTTTGCCTCCGGCTTCGGCATCTACGACCTTCAAAGCGCCACGTGGGATGCCGCGCTGCTCGACGCGCTGATCCATCCGGCGGAACCGGAGTAGCCGCCGCTACGCGGCATCCTCATAAAACGGGAAGAACTCCTCCGTCAGGTTCTGCGGCGAAAAGCTGACAAAGACGTAGTCAAACGCATAGTCGCGAATGACATCCTCGATGTTGCCATAATAATAACGCGGGTCGATCAGGTACACCTTGGAGCAGCCGAGCGAGAAGAACGAGACGAGCGGCACCATCAGCGAATCTTTGATAAACAGCACCCGCGCGCCGTCCGGCTGATCATAGTTGGTGATCTCAACAAATCCGGGGTTGCCAAACATATAGGTAAAGTACTTGTCGGTCGTCGCGTCGTAGGGATCCTCCCCCGTCAGCATCGACATAAAGCACAGCGCCTCCTCAAAGCGCCCGCGCACCGAAATATCGTTGTCGCTGCCCTGCGCATAAAAGGAGAAGTCGGTGTCGAACTTTGGATAGATAAAGGTGAAATCCTCCACGCCCGAATACAGGATTCCCTCTTTCCTGCCCATGGAGCCGATGTAGCTGTCCGGATAGGTGATCTGGTTGTAGTTCTCCAGGTCCGTGTAGTAGGCGCTGTCCGGGAAATCGAAGTCATACTGGCGGTCCAGCGCGTCCACAAACTGCGTATACGCCCAAAACGCGGTCTCGATCTTCCAGTGATGGTCCGTCTTGAAGAAGCTGTCGGTCTTATAGACGCCGGCCTCCTGCATCAGCTGCCGGAAGTCCAGCGTATCCACGCCCGCCAGCGCCAGCGCGGAGAGGAAGTTGTCTGCCGTCTCGTTGGCATAGTTATACGGAATGCCCGTCCGGTATTCGGTCTCCCCGACGATGTATTTATCCGGCGTCATGACATACTGTACCTTGCTGCCCGTCTCCTCCGCCGCGGCCTTGAGCCGCTCCATACGCGCAACAAGCGTCGCAACGTCGTTTGGGCCGGAGGTGAAGTAGGTATAGTTGAGCGAGCCATCCTTCGCCTTGACGACCTCAAAGTTGTTGACCTCATCCTTGCCGAGCAGTTTTTGCAGGTATCCGTACGCCTCGATGAACGCATATTTTTGATATACCTGATCGCTGATGGTTGCCTCCACCTCGGCGACCAGCGCCGAAAAGCCGCCGCCCGCGTCGCCGGACGAAGCGAGCGCAGCCGCTGCCTGCTGTCGGATCTGCGGGAGGGTCGTCTTGAGGTTCAGCCCCGCAAAGAGCAGCAGCATGCAGATGCAGGCGATTGCGGCTATGCGCTTTTTGATGAAAAACGATCTCATTGCGGCCCCTTGCTCTAAAACTGAAAGTAGATAAACGGACTGTAGCTCCCCTTGACCAGATACGCCGTGCAGACCAGAAACAGCGCGATGATGCCCGCGACATACAGCACGTTGACCAGCGCGCCGAGCGGCGCCTGCGTGTAGACAGACTTAACCTCATACGGCGGCTGCGCGGAGACGCTCTGGCGCAGCAGGATCCCCTTTGCCAGAAACGAGTTGATAACAGGCGCAACCGGCATGGAAAACACCAGCGCCGCCGCAAAAAACACGCCGTACTCGCGCAGGAACATGGCGGCATAGGGGCTGGCAAAGCCATTTGCGGGGTTGAACATGCACACGATGTAATCCCCCGCGATCTGCAGCGAATCCGAGCGGAACACGACCCAGCCGATGATCACCACAAACATGGCGTATACATGGCGCAGCCAGCCCGGCACCGAGGACTTCTCCAGCCCAAACACCCGCTCGCTCGCGATGCAGATGAAGTTCAGCACGCCCCAGACCAGAAACGTCCAGTTCGCGCCGTGCCAGATGCCCGTCAGAATCCAGACGACGGCCAGATTTCGTATGACCAGATCCTTGTTCTTCATGCGCGACCCGCCGAGGGGGATGTAGACGTACTCGCGAAACCACGCGCCGAGCGAGATATGCCATCTGCGCCAGAACTCACTGATCGATTTCGAAACATAGGGATAGTTGAAGTTCTGCATCAGTTTGAAACCAAACATCAGCCCGAGCCCGACGGCCATGTCGGAGTAACCGGAGAAATCGAAGTAGATCTGGAAGGTGTATGCGATCGCGCCGAGCCACGCCAGGCTCACCGGGATCGCGCCCATCGCATGGATCTCAAAGACGCGGTCCGCCACGATGGCCATGCTGTTTGCGATGAGCACCTTTTTGCCAAGCCCGACGATCAGCAGGCACATGCCGCTGGAGAACTTCTGCAGGGTCTCCCTGCGCTGCACGATCTGCGCCTCGAAATCGGCATACGGCACGATCGGCCCCTGCGTCAGTTTCGGGAAAAACGAAAAATACAGCGCCAGATGCAGCAGGTTGGTCTGCGCCGCAACCGAGCGCCGGTACACGTCTATGACATAGGCCATCGCCTGAAAGGTGAAAAAAGAAATGCCGATCGGCAGCGCGATCGAAGGCGCGCTGATCTGCCCGCCGGTGACGGCGTTGATATTCTGTACGACGAAGGAAAGATATTTGAAGACGAACAGCATCCCGATGTTAAACAGCAGTGCAACGATCAGCCAAAAGCGCGCCTCGCTCTTTTTCCTGTCCTGCCCGATCAATAGCCCCAGCAGGTAATTGACCAGAATGGAGACGAGCAGCAAAACGAAGTTCCCCGGCTCCCCCCAGGCGTAGAAGACGAGGCTGCAGACCAGCATAACCAGATTTTTGAGCGTACGCGAAAAGAAAAACGCGTAGTACAGGATGAGCGCAGCCGGTAAAAAATAGAATAGAAAGGATAGGCTCGAAAACGTCACGCTTCATGTCCCTCCGCATCCTGATTTTCGGTGCCCGCCCGCTGCCGGGGCTTGCTCAGGTTCTGCCGCGCCAGCCCTGCCCAGTGGATGAATACGCCGCAGAGCACCAGCGCGATTGCGCCGCAGGAAAGCCGGATCGCGCTCTCATACCGCATCAGGCCCGCGTAGACAGGCAGCAGGATGCTCCCGATCTGCGATTTGGTCGGCACCCCGCCGTCCGCGCCCGCGGCGCTCTTCTTCAGGCTCACCGTCAACGCGCCATCCGTAACGGCCTGCGGCAGCTTCGCGCGGATGGTCAGCCGCGTTGCCACGCACTCGCTGCCCACTTCAAGGCTGCCGTCCTGCGCCAGCGTCACACCGGCGATATCCTCCTCGAGATAGAAGACGGCGCTCCCGGCAGCCGGGTTCCCCTCCAGATCCAGTACACGCGCCTGATAGTTCTCCGTGATGGCGCCGATGGCCGGAATCGTCACCGTCTCCTTGCCGGACAGCACGGTGAAGAAGTGGTCCGCCCGCATCGACGCGACGCTGTTCTTCAAAAAGGCGATATCGCCGAGCGTAAAGTGTACCTCCTGCCCCTCCGTCAGCGAAACGCTCAGCCCCCAGGACTGGATCCGCTTGAGAGCGACCTGCTCGCCCTGCGCGGGATATAGCTGCGCAAACGGGATGTAGACCATCCCCGAAAAATGCGCGGGTATGGAGAGCGCGCCGTACTGCGGCGCGGCGGTCTCGCCGGTCTGCGCTCCGTCCGCCTCCAACATGGCGTAGGACGTATCCGGCAGGGTGACGCTGATCTTCTCGCTGACCACGAGCGTAAGATTGATCTTGAGCGCCTCGTCGTCCGAATTTTCGATGAAGAACCGAATCCCGTCAAACGCGGCCACGCTGCGCGCCGCGGTGTCGTATAGGTATACGCTGTAGTATCCTTCCTCCAGCCCGGTCGTGTCGGCAAACACGGTGAGCCGGTACGCTTCCGCCTTGCCCTCGGCCCGCATCGCGACGTTGGCGCCGTCGTTCCACTCCTTCATCGGGTTCGGCGTGATGGGCTCCTCCGCTTCGGCTAAGACGGCAGCCGCCCGCCCCGGAAGAAGCAGACAGGCGATGCACAAAACCAGCGCCGCGGCGAATGCCGCCGCCCGCTGGGCCGTATTGCGTATGGCTGCGCGTCTGTCGATCATAACCCGGTCGCTTTCTTGCCCGCTTTCTTTCCGTTCACCCGCACGGCGCATTCTTTGGCGCATCGTCAGAGATACTCCATCTCGTTGAACGGCTCCAAACGCCCCGTCCGCTTGCCTGCGTATGTCTCGTAAGCCTGCCTGTTGCGGGTCTCCTCGCGGTACGCCTGGATCCATCGTTGCAACAGCGCGCGAAATCCCGCGTCCGCAGAGAGGGCCGTGCTGTCCGTCATCCGGTAGCGCACGCCCCCGGATGCGTCCTCCTCCGCTCGAACGCCGTCGATGACAACCCCGTTCTCAACGATCGTCAGCGTCTTTGGCAAAGCCCCGCTGCGCGGCTTCTCCAGAGAAAGATACGCGTAGTTGAGCCAGTTCAGGTGCGCGAGCGTCCCGTCCTGCAACAGAACGTCGCGATCCACCACCAGCATCGGCAGCTTGACGCTGGGCGCTTCCTTGTGATGCGCCCGCTTTTTTAGGTTGATGGCGATGTCGTCCACCGTGCTGAACCCTTCCTCGATCCGCTTGGGCAAGGTCGGATCCCGGTCATAGACGATCTGCAGCATTTCGCGCCGGCTTTCCTCGGTGATCCGCTGCATCAGGAAGCCATACTTCCATTTGCCTTCCACCTCGAAAACGTTGGTCACCCGGCCGGTCCAGCGCGTTGCATAGCGCTCCGTCGCCAGCAGGATTTCGATATCCTGCTCGGGCGGGATATACTCCGGAAAACCCAGCGCCACAGAGACGCCGTTTTCTGAAATATCCGTCGTCTTCGTGCGAATGACCCTGTCGCCGAACGCAAGCATGCAGTCCACCGTAACAGCGTAGCGCTCCGTCTGCCGGTGCTGCCGCCTGCCGTAGATGAAGAACAGCGACATGACGAGAAAATAGTTGTTGACGATCAGCCAGAAGAGGATCACCGCGTAAAAAGGCGTCGCCTGCACAAAGGTCTCGTAGATGCAGCGCACGAAGCCGATCATGTTGAAGATCAAAAAAGCCCAGAGCAGCAGCGACATGCGCAGCTTAAACCAGAAGCCGCCGCCCTCGAGCTTCTGCTTGCCGTCCTTGCGCGTTACGACAAACTTGGTCTGCGAGATACCCAGCGACTCCAGCACCACCGCGCTGAGCAGCGCAGGGATCAGCGCCGTTTCGTAGATATTGGTCAGCCGGTCTACGCGAATATTGCCGGAGAGACGGTGCAGCGTGATATTGTTGAGCAGGTACATCGGCAGCCAGAAGAGCAGCACCTCGCCGATCGTACACTTGACGACGATGATGCTGAACACGCTGTAGAGAATCGGCGAGAGAATGTAGATCAGGCGCTTGACCGGCCCGAACCAGTAGGTGATGGAACTGAGGTAGTTGATCCGCTGGTCGAGCGTCAACCCTGGCAGCGAGAGAATCTTGAGCTTTCTGCCCGTCTGGATGCAGCCGCGCGCCCAGCGCTGGCGCTGCTTGACGAGGCTCTTGAGGTCTTCCGGCGCCATGCCGCTGGCATGCGACTCGTTGATCGCATAGCAGGGATACCCTTTGCTCTGGATCATGATCCCCGTGGCGAAGTCCTCCGTGATCACGCCCGTATAGAACCCGCCGGCGTCGCGCAGCGCCGCTCGGGAAAGAATCGTATTCGTTCCGCCGTAGATGACGGTGTTGCTGGCGTTGCGCATGACCTGAACGTTTCGGTAGAAATAGTCCTGCTCGTTCGGCACGCGGTCCTCGGAATAGAGGTTGAACTGAAATAGATCCGGGTTGTAGAATGTCTGCGGCGTCTGGAGGAAGCCGATCTGCTCCTCCCCAAGAAAATATGGGATGCACGCCGTCAGAAAATCGTGCTTGGGAATCATATCCGCGTCGAACGTAACGATGTAGGGGGACGACGTGACGCTCAGCGCATGGTTGAGGTTGCCGGCTTTCGCGTTTTCGTGCGTATCGCGCACCAGGTGCGTGATGCCCATCTTCCGCGCAAGCACGCCCATCTCCTCGCGGTGGCCGTCGTCGCACAGGTAGATATGCACCTTCGACTTGTCCGGATAGTCCATATGCAGACAGCCGTTGATCGTTTTTTCAAGCAGCTCGGCAGGCTCGTTGTAGGTCGATATGAACACGTCCACATCGGGGTACTCCGCGGGCAGCTTCTCGGGCCACTTAGGCATCTTGCTGCGCGAGAGCTGCCGAAAGTGGACGATCATCTCCAGTATCCCGAGAAACTCCACCAAAAACAGCACCACACCAAAGGCGATCGAAAACCATCCATATTCAAACGGCAGCGTCCGGACTGCACGCCAGATGATATAGACGAAGGCAAAGGCCGTGGTGATGACGATCAGGTTTCTCTGTCGCTTGCTCTGCATGCGCTGGTTCTCCGATCGAAGCTTTCAAAAAGGCCGATGGTTGCGGACGGGTTCCACAGCGAGCCGGCCCTGGTCGGGCGCCGCCGCGCTTTCGGCACGCATAGTTGCTGTATATACGTTTTTCATATTATCACATGAAACGGAGCGCGCGTCAATCATCGCCGTCACGCCGCAAAGCGGCCCGCGACGCCGCCCCGCACTTCGCCGCGCCGTCGCCGGTTGTGCCCGCATGTTTCGGCACGCCTGTTCGGTATTCCTGCGGCGTTCGGCCCGTGGTCTGCTTGAATACATGGCAAAAATGGCTGATGGAATCATACCCCAGCCGCGATGCGATCTCGTTGACCGAGAAGTTCGTCGCGCGCAAAAAACTCTGCGCGTAATCCATCTTGACGCGCGTGAGATACCCGACCACGGTGCAATTCTGCTCCGCGCGAAAGCGGCGGATGAGCACCGGAGCGCTGCAGGGGCAGAGCGCGTATACGTCCGCCGCGCGCAGCGTCAGATTCTCCGGCGAGCGCAGCGTGCGCAGCAGCTGCGCAAACCAGTCGTCCGCGCCGGAGGGGTGCGGGCGGCGACGGTAAAGCAGCGCGAGCGCCTCGGCCAGCATCTCCAGCGTCAGCCGCGCGGCGTCGCCCGTATGCTTGTCGCAGAGGTTGATCTGCTCCGCGCGATCGAGAAAAAACGCCGCCTCCGCATCCCGCAGAACCGTCTTGAGCGGCGCGCCGGAGGCGATTTGATCAAACGGGATGTTGAGCGCGGCGCAGAGCGCTATGAGCCGCCCCGGCAGCACGAGCAGGTTCATATGCGTGCAGCTCTCGCCATGCGTGGCGATAAACTGATGCACGTCGGCGGGGCGGATCAGGTGCAGTGTGTTTCTCGCCAGCGCGGTCTCTCCGCCGTTGAGCCGGTGGATCGCGCGCCCGTGCGTAATGAGAAACACCTCGTAGTAGTTGTGGTAGTGCAGCGTCGTCGAGCGGTCGTTCCACCAGTGAAACGACACTTCCTCACTCCTGAGCCGCGCGTTGGCGCGCCCGTCCACCATGCGCACATCCGGCGGGGCTTGCTGCACGGCATTTGTAAAATCGATATGATCTAAATCCGCTTCCATGGAGAAATCATACTATTTTCGTCCACTTTTCGTCAACGTCGTGTCAAGCGTTTCAATAATCGCAATTGCGTTTCAAAAGATCGCAACGCGCGTGGATTTACACGCGCCGCGCAAAATGATACAGTCAGCCTGTAAGCGCATCGGAATCATCACATCTTTTACCCATGGGAGGAGCAATATGGAACAAAAAAAGACCAGCCCCTTTCGCTATGCCGTCGGCATGTTCGGAACGAGCATCCCCGTCAACATGTTTAAGACCTACGCCGCCGCCTACTACGTCATCCAGCGCGGCGTAACGACCAACCAGTTTGCGCTGATCCTTTTTCTGTATACGTTTCTGGATGCGATCGATAACCCCGTCTACGGCTTTCTGTCGGACCGGACGCGTACGAAATGGGGCCGCAGGCGGCCTTGGCTCGTGATCGGCACGCCGTTGCTGGTACTCTCGTTCATCGCGTTTTTCAACCTGCCTTCGTTTCTCAGCGGCAACAGCGTTTTCGTATACATGCTGCTGATGTATATGCTCACCGGCACGCTGGATTCGCTGATCAACGCCAACTACGGCGCGCTGTTTCCAGAGATGTTCCGAACCGACGCGGAGCGGGCAAAGACCAACGCCATGCGCCAGGCATTCCAGCTTGTAGCGATGGGCATCAGCATCGCGCTGACCCCGATGGTCACCGAGAAGCTCGGCTACGGCCTGACCTCCGTGATCTATGGCGTGCTGGCCGCGGCGGTGATCCTCTACATGGCGTTTGGCAGCCGCGAAACCCTGCCCGAGGACGTCGCCGAAAAACCCCGCCTCTGGCCAACGATCAAAGCGCTGCTGACGAATAAAAAATTCTGGATCTTCGGCGTGACCAACGCGCTCTACAGCGCGGCGATGGCGCTGGTAATGCAAGCGGTCTCCTTCTACACCAAGTATACGCT
>JAEWQH010000072.1 GCA_023399275.1 Bacillota bacterium | reverse complement strand
GTACGCTCACTCAAATTCGTTGCGTTATTTCATTCCTTAACTTGGCACCTCTCGATGCCTTGCCTCAGAATTACTGGCTTGTTTTTTGTTTCCTGCACTATATAGTTTTCAAGGTGCTTTTGCCGTTGCTTGTGTTGGTTTCCTGCGACAGCTTGCTTAGTATAGCAGTGAAACGGGCTCAAGACAAAGAGCATTTACAGCCATTTTCCGCCAATATCCATCAATATTCGCTTATTATCCTGATTAATTCTAAATATTCGCATCGTTTGTTCTGAATCTTTCTATTTCTCCGATTTTCAAAATACAAAAATGATATATAAAAACGCCTTCTTCGGCAGCCGTTTGCGCTCGTTTTTCTCCCCTTCTAAA
Source organism: Bacillota bacterium (assembly GCA_023399275.1). Taxonomy (GTDB): domain Bacteria; phylum Bacillota; class Clostridia; order Christensenellales; family CAG-138; genus UBA7703. Next base: position 10,922 of record JAEWQH010000072.1, on the reverse strand, counting down.
GTTGGCAAAAGCCCGCCCGCGGAATCCGCGGGCGGGCTTATACTGGTCGGTCGGCATTTCCGCCGAGAGATCCGCTCTACTTGATCGGTTTCATGGTGGGGAAGAGCAGCACGTCCCGGATCGTCGGCGCGTCGGTGAGCAGCATCACCATGCGGTCGATGCCGATGCCGATGCCGCCCGTCGGAGGCAGGCCATATTCAAGCGCCAGGCAGAAGTCCTCGTCGATCATCATGGCCTCGTCGTCGCCTTTGGCGCGCTCTTGCGCCTGCTGCACGAATCGGCCGCGCTGATCCACGGGGTCGTTGAGCTCTGAAAACGCGTTTGCGTATTCATGGCCTGCGATGAAGAGCTCAAACCGCTCCGTCAGATGCGGCGCGGAGGGCTTGCGCTTGCTCAGGGGAGATATCTCCACCGGATAGTCGATGATGAACGTTGGCTGCACCAGCGTCTCCTCTACAAACGCGTCGAACGCCTCGGCAAGCAGTTTGCCGCGCGTGGCGGTCTTGTCCTTTCCCTCCAGCCCCAGCGTCTTCGCCTTTTGCCGCGCTTCCTCATCCGAAGCGCAGGCATAGAAATCCACCCCCGTCGCCTGCCGCACGGCCTCGTTCATCGAAACGCGCGCATATGGCGGCGTGAGGTCGATCTCCACGCCCTGATAGGTGATCTTCGTCGTGCCGTTGACGGCGAGGCTGCAGCGCGAGAAGAGATCCTCCGCCAGCTCCATCATGCCGTTGTAGTCTGTATACGCCTGATACGCCTCGATGGTGGTAAACTCGGGATTGTGCATGGCGTCCATGCCCTCGTTGCGAAACAGCCGGCCGATTTCATAGACGCGCTCCAGCCCGCCGACCACGCACTCTTTCAGGTGCAGCTCGGTCGCGATGCGAAGGTACATGTCGAGATCGAGCGTGTTGTGATGCGTGATAAACGGGCGCGCGGAGGCGCCGCTGGCCGTCGTGTTGAGCACGGGCGTCTCTACCTCGATGAAGCCCCGCTCGTCCATGCGCCGGCGGATTTGAGAGATGATGCGGCTGCGCTTTTGAAACATCTCGCGCACCTCCGGATTGACGATCAGATCGACGAAGCGCTGGCGGTAGCGCAGCTCAGGGTCCTTCAACCCGTGATACTTCTCCGGCAGCGGACGCAGGGATTTGGAGAGCAGCGTGACCTTCTCGGCGTGCACGCTGATCTCGCCCGTGCGCGTGACAAACACATAGCCCTCTACGCCGAGGATATCCCCGATATCGAAGGTCTTGAACGCATCGTAGGCGCCCTCGCCGAGATCATCCCGCTTGAAATACGCCTGAATGCGACCTTTCGCGTCCAGCAGGTGCGCAAAGCTCGCCTTTCCCATGATGCGGCGCGAGACCATGCGCCCCGCGATGGAGACCCGCATGCCGCGCTCGCCCTCCTGCGGCGGCGGGCTTGCCAGGATGTCGCTGCTAAAGCAGCTCACATCGTAGGTGGTGTTTGCAAAGGGGTCGTTGCCCGCGGCCTGCAGCGCGCCGAGCTTATCCCGGCGGATCTGCAGCAGCTCCGAAAGCTGCTCCTGCGTGAGCTCCTGTTCCTGCGGCTGGTTCTGCCGGTCTTCGGACGGGTGTTCCATTTCGTCTCTCCTCTAAACTGCGTTTCTTGCTCGGTCTGCTTTTATTATCGCCTGTTGCGGTCCAAAAAAACAAGGGGGCGCGCCGCCCCCGTAGAACCTGTTTGCATCACTTGCCGATCGACGTGATCTTCAGCTTCAGCATGCCGCCGGGGGTCGTAACCTCGACCACATCGCCGGCTTTGTGCCCCAGAACGGCCTTGCCGATCGGCGATTCGTTGGAGATTCGCCCGTTGACCGGATCGGCTTCCGCGCTGCCGACGATCTGGAAGGTGTGTTTTTTGGATTTATCATTGACATCCGTGAGCTTCACCGTCGCGCCGACGGCCACCGAGGTGACGTCTATGGCGCTCTCGTCGATGACCTTCGCGTTTTTCAGCTCGTTTTCCAGTTGCTGGATATCGTATTCGTTCTTTGCCTGTTCGTTTTTCGCCGCGTCGTACTCCGCGTTTTCGGAAAGGTCGCCAAACGCGCGCGCAATCTTCAGCTGCTCGGCAATTTCGAGGCGCCTCGCCGTCTTGAGGTATTCCAGTCGCTCTTCACGCTTTGCGATTTCTTCAGGCGTAAGCCAGATTTCTGCCATCGTTCGTTACTCCTTTTGCGGCAGGCCTTGCAAACGGCCCCTGCCGTGTTTACCTATTATATTTGTGCAAAAAAGGCGTGTCAACCCCATATTTGCTCAAGTTCTTCCAGCGTTTTGCAGGCGTTGATGCGGGTTCTCAGCTTCGCCGCATCCTTGGCTCCCCGCAGATAAAACGACAGATGCTTTCGCAGCTCGACGATCGCGTGATCTCCCTTTTCCTCCAGCGCCATGCGCACGTGCCGCAGGGCGGTCTCGCGCCGCTCTTCCCACGCAGGCGGGCTGTATCCCCTGCCCTCAAGCGCGCAGACGATCTCCTCAAACACAAACGGGTTGCCGAGCGCGCCTCGCCCGATCATGACCCCGTCGCAGCCGGTTTCGCGGAGGGTATCCAGCGCGCTTTGCGCATCGCGCACGTCGCCGTTTGCAAGCACGGGGATATGCACCGCCTGCTTGACCTGCGCCATGCAGGCGCGATCCGCGTGACCCGCATACATCTGCTCCCGCGTCCTGCCGTGGATGGTCAGAAACGAGGCGCCGTTCTCCTCGCATACGCGGGCAAATGCCGCCGCATTTTCATGCGCCGCGTCCCACCCCTTGCGAAACTTCACTGAAACCGGAACGCGCGCGGCATCGACCGCGGCCCTGACAACGCGCCCCGCGCGCACGGGATCGCGCATCAGCGCGCTGCCGTCGCCATTGCCGGCGATCTTCGGCGCCGGGCAACCCATGTTGAGATCGATGGAGAGCAGCCGCTCGCCCATATCCCGCTCCACGATGGAGACCGCCCGCGCCACCGTCTCCGGTTCGCTGCCGAAGAGCTGCACGGCGTACGGCGCGTCCGCATCATCCGGCAGATACAGCGCACGCGTACGTTCGCTCATAAAGCAGAGGCCCTTGGCGCTGATCATCTCACTCGTAACAAGGTCGGCGCCGCGCTCGCGGCAGAGCAGACGAAACGCGCGGTCGGTAAACCCCGCCATCGGCGCCAGACACACGGCCGGCCTGTTTGCGGGGAAGAGCCGCCGCGTCATGGCGCCTCGGTCGGCTTCGGCGTCGGCGTCGCCGCCGGAATCGGGGATTCGTTGGGGTCCGGCGTACCGTAGCTTTCGCTTTCGGGGTTCTCCTCCACCAGCGTCAGTTCGGAGATATACCAGCGCGCATTATTGTTGATAAACTTGATGCGGTAGCGCTTGGGCGTCCACTCGGGCAGCGGGAAGTCCGCCGGATTCTGCTCCTCGCTCAGCTGGTCGGCGTTGATGCTGCCTTTGAGGGTCACGCGCTCCGTCGCCGTGACGGTCGCGCTCATCGACCAGGGCAAAACGCTGATCTTCTCGATCGTGAGATCGTAGGTGTAATCCGTAATCGTATAGTTGGCGTATGTTGCGTCCGACATGGCCGGGTCGCTCTCCAAAAACGTGAGCGTAAAATACTCCTCCAGGTCGTTTCGCGCGCCGTCGGCAAAGACGCACTCCGCACGCAGGGCCATGCCCTCCGAGGTCAGTATATAGAGGTTGGAATAGCGTTCAGCGGTCAAAAACACGCCGATGCACAAAATCGCCGCCATGATGACCAGCAACAGCGTGCGCACGATGTACAGCATCGAGCGCCGCGCGATGCGCAGCCTGCGGAGCCCTCTCGGTTCTTCGTGGTTCGAATTCGTCATTTCTTCACCTTCGCTCGCTATAATAGCATAACACCCCCGCGCTTGGCAAACCAACAAATTGGAAACAAAAGCGCGCGGTTTCGCCATATTTCGCGCTCTTACGCAGCGTCAAACGGCCGCCCCGGCGCGTGACCTTTTCACCAAGACCGGCTCGCGCACGGTTGACATCGACCACCCTGAGCGTATAATAAAAGCGCCGGGTTTTCGGCAAATATCGGAAACAGAGGGATCGAACAACATGGAAGAATGCACGCACGATTGCTCGAGCTGCGGCGCAAGCTGCGACAGCCGCCAACCGACCAGTCTCATCGAACCGCCGCACGCAATGACCCACGTGAAGAAGGTCATCGGCGTGGTCAGCGGTAAAGGTGGCGTCGGCAAGTCCATCGTCACCTCCATGCTCGCGGTGCTGCTGCGCCGCAGGGGCCTGCGCACCGCCATTCTGGATGCGGACATCACCGGGCCTTCGATCCCGCAGGCGTTTGGCCTGCATACGCGCGCCGAGGGCTCCGACCAGGGCATTTTCCCCGTGCTGAGCAAGACCGGCGTGGAGGTCATGAGCATGAACCTGCTGCTCGAAAGCGAGACGGACCCCGTCGTCTGGCGCGGGCCGATCATCGCAGGCTCGGTCAAGCAATTCTGGACGGATGTGCTCTGGGGCAGCGTGGACGTGATGTTCATCGACATGCCGCCGGGAACGGGCGACGTGCCGCTGACGGTGTTTCAGTCTATCCCCGTGGACGGCATCGTAGTGGTCACCTCGCCGCAGCAGCTGGTGGGCATGATCGTGGAAAAAGCCGTGCATATGGCGGAGTTGATGAAGATCCCCGTGCTTGCGCTCGTGCAAAACATGAGCTATGTCGAGTGCCCCGGCTGCAAAGAGATCATCCACCCCTTCGGCGAGAGCGACATCCGGACGCTGGCGCAGAAGTACGACATCCCTGTCACCGCCGAGCTGCCGATTCAGAAAGCGCTCGCCACCGCCTGCGACGCGGGCCTCATCGAGTTGTTTGAAGGGGACTGGCTCAACGCTCTGGCGGATCAGGTCGAGGGCATGCTGGGCGCCGAAAAATAAGAACCCGCTTTTCTTCGGGGCTTCGTCAAACGCCCCGGGCGCAGGATGGCCGGCAAACGCCGGCCATCCTGCTATCAAAAAACAATCTATGCCCAATCGCTACAGCCCCATCTCCGCCTTGACCGCCGCAAACGCCGCGACCGCGAAATCGAGGTCTTCCTTCGTGTGCGCGGCGGAGACCTGCGTGCGGATGCGCGCCCGCCCCATCGGCACCACGGGATAGGAAAAGCCCACGACATAGACCCCGTGCTCAAACATCTTCGCCGCGAAGGTCTGCGCGGTCTGCGCATCGTACAGCATCACGGGCACGATCGGGTGCTCACTCATCGGCACATCGAACCCGAGGCTGCCCAGCCTGCGCCGGAAGTAGCGCGTGTTTTCCTGCAGCCGGTCTCGCAGCGCGGTCGATTCCTCCAGCAGATCCAGCACCTTGAGGCTCGCCGCACAGATGGCGGGCGCAACGGTGTTGGAAAACAGATAGGGGCGCGAACGCTGACGCAGCAGATCCACGATCTCCCGTTTTGCCGCCGTATAGCCGCCGGACGCACCGCCGAGCGCCTTGCCCAGCGTGCCGGTGAGGATATCCACCCGGCCCATCACGCCGCGGTATTCATGCGTGCCGCGCCCGTGCGCGCCCAGAAACCCCACCGCGTGACTGTCGTCCACCATGACAAGCGCGCCGTATTCCTCGGCCAGGTCGCAGATGGCGCCCAAGTTTGCAATAAAGCCATCCATCGAAAAAACGCCGTCGGTGGCGATGAGCCGGATGCGCGCACCTTTCGCTGCCTCCAACTGCTCTTTGAGGCTTTCCATGTCGTTGTTTTGGTAGCGATAGCGCGCGGCCTTGCACAGCCGCACGCCGTCGATGATGCTCGCGTGGTTGAGCGCGTCCGAAATCACCGCGTCCGCATCGGTCAGCAGCGTCTCAAACAAACCGCCGTTCGCGTCGAAGCAGGAGCTGTAGAGAATCGCGTCCTCCATGCCGAGAAAGCGCGCGATACGCGCCTCGAGCTCCTTGTGGATCCCCTGCGTGCCGCAGATGAAGCGCACGGAGGAGAGCCCGTAGCCCCAGGTATCGTAGGAAGCCTTCGCGGCCTCGATCAGCGCGGGATGATCCGCCAGTCCTAGATAATTGTTGGCGCACATGTTGAGCACGCCTGCGCTTTTTGTCGTGCCGATCCGGGCGCCCTGCGGCGTGGTGATGATCCGCTCTTCCTTATACGTGCCCCCCGCGCGGATCTTCTCCAGCGCGGCGCTGCAGATGTCGTAAGCCTGCTGTTTCATGCGCGTTCCTCCGTCCAGTCCAAAACTACCTTGCCGCTTTGTCCGCTGTTCATCACGGCAAAGGCCTCCTCAAACTCCGTGTAGTGGTAGCGGTGCGTCAAGACAGGCGAAAGATCCAGCCCCGCCTCCACCATCGCCATCATCTTATACCAGGTTTCATACATCTTGCGTCCGTAGATGCCCTGCAGGGTGAGTCCCTTGAAGATCACGTCGTTCCAGTCGATCACCGTGCCCGGCCCCGCGATGCCCAAAAGCGCCACCTTGCCGCCGTTTCGCATGAGCCTGAGCATCTGGTTGAGCGCTGCGCCGCTGCCACTCATCTCGCAGCCCACGTCGAAGCCCTCCACGATGTGCAGCTGCTGCATCGCGTCTTCGACGGTCTGGTTTTTGAGGTTGACCGCGGCAGACGCGCCCATCTTTTTCGCGATGTCGAGGCGATAGTCGTTCACGTCCGTAATCACGATCCGCCGCGCGCCGTTCTGCCGGCAGATGCCGACCGCCATCATGCCGATGGGCCCCGCCCCGGTGATCAGCACGTCCTCGCCAGTCACGTCAAACATCGTCGCCGTGTGGCAGGCGTTGCCGTATGCGTCGTAAAACGAAACGATCTCCTCCGGCACGGTCGGCGGGACGGCGATGACGTTGGTCTCCGGTATGCAGAGGTATTCGGCAAACGCGCCGTCTCGGTTGACGCCAACGCCCTTGGTAAACTTGCACCAGTGCCCGTTGCCGGCGCGGCAGTTGCGGCAATGGCCGCAGACGATATGTCCCTCGCCCGTAACGATCTGGCCGACGTGGTAGTCGTCCACGCCGGGGCCGAGCGCGGCGATCTCGCCAACGTATTCGTGCCCGATCGTCATGGGCGGCGCGATGGTCTTCTCGCTCCATGCGTCCCAGTTGTAGATGTGCACATCCGTTCCGCAGATAGCGGTCTTGTGAATCTTGATCAGCACCTCGCCGATGTTCGGAACCGGGGTTCGAACCTGCTTGAGCGTCAGCCCCTTGTCCGCCTTTTCCTTGACGAGCGCGCGCATATAGGCCGGAATCATAAGGTTCCCTCCGAAGTATTCAGATTTCTTCCCGGGAAATGGTCTCTTCTATCCTGACTTTAGCTTGTTTCAGCCGCCGTTTCAATGCGTTTGCAACAATATAAAATCCCGCGCCACGGATGAAAACGCACCCGCCGGCGTCTTCTTCCGGCGGGCGCTTCTTCCCTGTGCCTTTGCTTACATTCCGCTCGTGGCGGCGAGCGCATCCAGCGCGGCGGAAACCGCCTCGTCGCCAAAGCAGTAACCGAGCGTGGTGTGTCCCGCGCGGAGCTTTGCGATCTCGCTTGCGATCGGCTTGTTTCTCAGCACGCAGTCCGCCATCAGCCCCGCGAGCGTCTCAAACTCCGCGGGTCCGAAGCCGAAGCGCGTCATCTCGGATACGCCAAGCCGCAGCGCGCCGCTCGCGGTGAAGCCCTCTTCCTCCGGCGTGGCCTGATAGTTGACGATGACGTTGTTCTCCTCCAGCCGCTCGGCGATCTCCGGCCCCGTTCCGTAGCCCGTTTTCACGATGACCTGGTGCGTCTCGGTGTAGCCGATGGCGGGATCGCCCGCCACATCCAACCCCGCCGCCTTGAGGCTGCGCGCAAAGGACTTCGCGTTGGCGATCACATTCCTTTGATATGCGTCGCCAAAGGCGTTCATCTCATACGCCGCCATCAAAAGCCCCAGCATGGTGCCGAGGTGGTGGTTGCTCACCGCGCCCGGGAAAGCGCGCGTCTGAATCGTCTTCCAGAGGTCATATTTCAGCTCGTCCTCTCTATAGTTGACCGCGATCACGCCGCGCTGCGGGCCGAAGAACGTCTTATGCGTAGAGCCGGTGACGATCTCCGCGCCCTCTTCAAACGGCTTTTGAAAATGTGGGCCGGCGAGGCCGAGCACATGCGCCATGTCATACATGATCGTGGTCGGTATCTTCTGCTCGTCCACAAACGCGCGGATCTCGCGCACGGGTTCCTTATGCAGCACCATCGACTTGCCGAAGATGATGAACTCCGGGCGGTAGCGCTCGATGACCTTCTTGGTCTCCTCCACGTCGATCTGGAAGAGATTCTCACGCAGCACGGGGAAGTTGACCACGGCTGCGCGCTCCGTCGCGGGATCGACTGCCACGTAGTCGTGCAGCGCGCCCATCGGCTGGGCGCTGAGGTGTCCGCCCTTGATGATGTGGTTGTTGAGGATATAGCCGAGGCGCTTGGGCGTGTGTTTGCGATCGAGGCGGTTTTTGTAGTCCATCAGCGCGGAGAACACGGTTGCGTTGCTCATCTGCCCGCTGATGACGCGCGCCTCCACCTCCGTGCAGCCAAAGTACCTGCGCAGCTCGGCTACCAGCGCGCGCTCCACCTCGTCGATGAACTTCGTGCCCTGATAATAGAATACCTCGTGGTCATAGAACGAGGCCGTGCGCTTATGCTCGGCATAGCGAAAGCTCGGGTCGCTGCCGCTCAGCAGCCGCACGGCGCGCGAAGCGGTCATCTCCGAGGGGATCAGGTTGACGCAGCGCTCCTGCCGCCAGGCGTGATTCCCAGCCGCCTTTTTCAGCAGGTTGAGCGCGCTCAGCGGCAGGTCTGCAGAGGGCTGCTCCTTTGGTTCCTCCGGCGTATCCGCTACGATGGGGCGCGCATACGGCGGCGCGTCCGAGCGCAGGTGCCACGCGGGCACAACGGCGGAAACGCGTCCGCCGCGGATCTCCACCTCCACGGCGTCATCGGTCAGCACCTCCGAATCCAGCAGCGCAAGCCCCACCGAGCGCAGCGCCTTCTGGTCGGTGAACGTCTCCAGAAGGCTGCCCTGGTTTTCGACCACGTAGCGCGGGATCATCGTGCCGCTGGTCACATAGCCGATCTCCTGTTCCCCCTTAAAAACGGGGAACCCTGCGCGGAGCACTCCGCGCCCGGTCAGCGCGATGGGGCGCACCCTGCGCGGCAGGTCGCTCATGTCGGAAAAGTCGCGATTGAGGATGCGGCTGCTTGCGGCAAACTGGCGCATAAGCGGCGCGCGCCCGATCATATCCCGCTTTCCCTCTGAAAAGCTCACGGCAAAGCGCGCCAGCGGGATGGCGAAGATCGGGATTTCGTTCCCGTCCCGATCCAGCCCCAGCTCATGTCCGTAGAGCGGCAGCGCCGCCTCCAGCCGCAGCGTATCACGCGCGCCAAGGCCGATGGGCCGCGCCCCGCGCCTGACCAGCTCGTCCCAGAGAAACAGCCCGTCTTCGCGCAGCGCAAAGACCTCGTAGCCCACGGGCTCGCCCGTATAGCCGGTCTTGGCGATATGCGCGGTCTTGCCGCAGAGGCGGACGGTTCCGAGGGCGTTTTTGACCGGCTCGGTCAAAAACGCACCGCCGGCCATGTCGCTCAAGATCTGCTTCGACTTCGGCCCCTGCACCGAGAGCAGCACGACGGCTTCGGACTTATCCTCGATCTGTGCGTCAAAGGCCTCGATCTGCCGCGTCAGATGCGCCCAGTCCTTCTCCGCGTTTGCGGCGTTGACCACGAGCACATACGCGTCCTCGACGAAGCGATAGAGATACGCGTCGTCGATCGCGCCGCCGGTCTCGTTCGGAAGGATGGCATACTGCGCCTGATCGACCTCCAGCGCGGAGACGTTGCTGGTCAAAACATGCTGCAAAAACGCCTTTGCCTGCTTCCCTGTGATGCGGAAGCGCCCCATGTGGCTCACGTCGAAGAGTCCGCAGCCGCTTCTGGTGGCGAGGTGCTCGGTCACGATGCCGTCGGGGTACTGAATCGGCATCTCCCAGCCGCCAAAGTCCACCATCGTCGCGCCCGCTTCCACATGGCGCCCGTAAAATAGAGTGCGTTTCAAGTCGCTCATCCTGCTACCTCCGTGAATTCATAGCGCAAAACGGGGTTGCGCGCCGCGCCGACCTCATCCGGCTGGCCGATGGGCGTGGTCACGGGCGCCGCGTGCAGCGCCTCCGGCTCGGTCTTTGCCCGTGCGAGGATAGTAAGCAGTGCCTCCGCCGCCGCGTCGAGCGTCTCCTTACCCTCCGTCTCCGTCGGCTCAAACATGAGCGCTTCGTGCACGATCAAGGGGAAATACATCGTCGGCGGGTGCATGCCGGCATCGATGAGAGACTTTGCAACGTCCATGGCGCTCACGCCCGTCTCTTTCTTCAGCCCCTCAAGAGAAACGACGAACTCGTGCATGCAGAAGCCCCCGTTTGCCGCGGGCAGCGCGTCCTTGAGCAACACGCGCAGATAGTTTGCGTTGAGCACGGCGTTTTCGCTGGCTTCCTTCAACCCGTCTCCGCCGAGCATGGTGATATACGTCAGCGCGCGGAGCACGACGAGGAAGTTGCCGTAAAACGACTTCATGCGCCCTACGCTCTCATGCGGATCGGCAAAGCCAAACGTGCCGTCCGCCTTCCTTTCCGGCAGCCCGGCCGGCAGGTACGCGGCAAGGCGTTCCTTGCAGCCGACCGCGCCCGCGCCGGGGCCTCCGCCGCCATGCGGGGTGGAAAACGTCTTATGCAGGTTGAGGTGCACCACGTCAAAGCCCATGTCGCCCGGGCGCGCCGCGCCCATGACGGCGTTCATGTTCGCCCCGTCGTAGTAGCAAAGCCCGCCTGCGCCGTGGACGATGTCCGTGATTTCGAGTATGTTTTTGTCGAAGATGCCGAGTGTGTTTGGGTTGGTCAGCATCAAGCC
>JAEWQH010000069.1 GCA_023399275.1 Bacillota bacterium | reverse complement strand
GTACGCTCACTCAAATTCGTTGCGTTATTTCATTCCTTAACTTGGCACCTCTCGATGCCTTGCCTCAGAATTACTGGCTTGTTTTTTGTTTCCTGCACTATATAGTTTTCAAGGTGCTTTTGCCGTTTGATCGCATCATTCGGTGCTTCTCTGCCGGCTCCGTCTGCCGCATCTCTGCAGCGCGACAGCTTAATTAGTATAGCAATTCGAGTTTGGCTTGTCAACCAGTTTCTTGATCTTTTTTTCGAAGTTTTGACGCTTCTTGATCTCGATTTGCCATGCACTTTTCAGGTGCTCGATTATTCTACTGCTTTCGAATTCGAAAAGCAAGTACTTTTTGCACAATTCTTTTACCAATCTTTCCGTCTAGTGTTCGTCGGTGGCACTGTCCCACAATCGGTGGGCTTTGCCTCTCTTGCGTGGCTATATATAACGCCGCGCGCTGGCCGTCGCGTTGACAAGCGTCCTTTTTTTGCTGTATTCTATATAGGAAATTTGAACCGTTAGGAGTAGCTTTATCATATGCGATCCATGACCAGCAAAGAGCTCCGGCAGCTGTATCTCGACTTCTTTGTGTCAAAAGGGCACGCCGTCATCCCCTCCGCATCGCTGATTCCGGAAAACGACCCGACCGTCCTGTTTACCACAGCGGGGATGCACCCGTTGGTGCCTTACCTCATGGGCGCGAAACACCCCGAGGGCAAGCGCTTGGTGGATGTGCAAAAATGCGTTCGCACCGGGGATATCGACGAGGTCGGCGATGCGTCGCATTGCACTTTTTTCGAGATGCTCGGCAACTGGTCGCTCGGCGATTATTTTAAAAAGGAATCCATCGCCTACTCATGGGAGTTTTTGACGAGCGCCGAATGGCTTGGCATCGATCCCGAGCTGCTGTTTTTTACGTGTTTTGAGGGTGATGAGAACGCCCCGCGTGACACCGTCGCCTACGATTGCTGGGTAAGCCAGGGCGTTCACCCGAATCACATCGTGTTTCTGCCGAAGAAAAATAATTGGTGGGGCCCTGCGGGTCAGACCGGCCCCTGCGGACCGGATACCGAGATCTTTTACGACACCGACAAGGCGCCCTGCGGGCCGGACTGTAAAGCCGGCTGCGACTGCGGTAAGTATCTCGAAATCTGGAACAACGTGTTCATGGAATACAACAAGACCGCCGAGGGTACGTTTGAGCCGCTTGCACAGAGAAACGTGGATACCGGCATGGGCCTTGACCGCACGGTCGCAACGCTGCAAGGCGTGGAGAGCGTATACGATACCGATGCGTTCTCCGGCATCATCGCCAGCATCGCCGCCCTTTCGGGCAAACGGTATGGCGAGAGCGATGAGATCACGCGGATGTTTCGCATCATCGCGGATCACATCCGCTGCGCAACCTTCATGCTGGGCGACCAGCGCGGCATCACGCCAAGCAATGTCGACCAGGGCTACATCCTGCGCCGCCTGATCCGCCGCGCCATCCGCTTTGCGATGCAGCTCGGCATCCCGGACGGAAGCCTGTCAAAGGTCGCCGAAGCAGTCATCGAGCAGTACGGCGCGTTTTACCGCGAGCTCAGCGACAACCGCGCGAAGATACTGGACGAGCTGGCCAAGGAAGAACAGCGTTTCGAGCACGCGCTCAAGAAAGGAATCCGCGAATTTGAACGCCTCGTCGGCACGCTCGACGGCAGCGTGATCGACGGCGTAAGCGCGTTCCACCTCTACGATACATTCGGTTTTCCGATTGAGCTGACCCAGGAGCTGGCAGCCGAACGGGGATTGACGGTCGACGCCGCCGGTTTTGACGCAGCCTTCAAGGCGCACCAGGAATTGTCGCACGCCGGCGCGGAGCAGCGCTTTCAGGGCGGCTTGGCCGACCACACGGAAGAGACCGCGCGCCTGCACACCGCAACGCACCTGCTGCAGGCGGGTCTTCGCAAGGTGCTTGGCAGCGATGAGGTTGCGCAAAAGGGCAGCAATATCACGGCCGAACGCCTGCGCTTCGACTTCAGCTTTCCACGCAAACTGACGCCGGATGAGCTTGCCGCCGTCGAGGCGTTCGTCAACGACGCCATCGCGCAGGATGTCGCGGTTGCCTGCGAGGAGATGAGCGTAGACGAAGCAAAGGAAAGCGGCGCCATCGGCCTGTTTGAAAGCAAATATGGCTCCAAGGTAAAAGTCTACACCGTGCCCGGCTTCAGCCGCGAAATCTGCGGCGGTCCGCACGCGGCGCGCACCGGTGAGCTTGGAAAATTTGTCATCAAGAAGGAGGAGGCGTCGAGCGCTGGCGTTCGGCGCATCAAAGCGGTATTGATCCATGCGTGATTGGTACGTTTACGATTGGGATTTACAAGGGTTGCCTGCGCGCTTCCACGTCGATCTGAATTACGTGGAAGAGTTTGACACGCTGGGAGATTTCACCACGCTGCTGCATGTCTCCTGCTATCCCAAGCGGGCGGAGGCGCAGGCTTTCTCCCCGCGTGAAAAGCGCGTGCTCGAGGGCGTTGGCAAGGAGTGCATGCGCATTCTCGGAGATCGGAGCGCGTTTGTCGGCTTTATCGATATCCAGGCACAGCGCAGGTATTACTTCTACACCTCGGATGCGCGCCTGCTCGTGCCGCTGATGGCATACTGTGCCGACGAAGCCGCCCTGCGGCTTGCGTGCGTCAAAACCGAAGAACAGAATCGCCAGACATACTATCGTCTGCTCGTACCGGACAGTGCCAAGCGTCAGTCGGTCGACAACGCGCGGTATATCGCCTCGCTGCGCGAACGCGGGGACGACAGCGCGGCCTTCCGTCGCGTGAATCTGCACCTCTATTTCCCCAGCGCGAACGGACGCACTCTCTTTGGCGAGTTCGCCAAAACGCTTGGCTTTGCCATCGGCAAAACGGATTATATCCCGGAACGCGAACCCTCGTACTACATCGTGCTCCATGCCATAAGTCCCCTTGAGCACGAGGCGGTCACGGAGCTGACGACCAAGGCGATCTACGCTGCGGATACCTACGGCGGCATCCTGGAGCACTTCGATTCCGCGTTTATCCAAAAAAGAGGCGTCTTCGGCTGATCGAACGCAGCATAAAGAACCTGTTCTGCTTTATTGATCGAATTGACCGACATCGCAGATGCAAACCCTTGCGCATCCGTGTCCTCTGCTCAACCATAACTAAGCTTAAGGGAGCTGTACGCCCTCGCACGCAGCTCCCTTTGTTTTTCTTGGGCTGTTGCTCCCCAACCAGTGGTGGGGAGGCTTTTTTTGCTGCAAACAGCAGGTTATGAATCGAACCCCATCTTGTGGTAGACCTTGCGCACCGTCTTGCGAGCAGTCGCCTGCGCGCGCTCCGCGCCGTGCTTCATCGCATCGTTCAAGTAGTCCTTTGCAGCCAGCAGGCGCGCATATTCGGCTTGAATGGGGCGCAACCTTTCCACCACCGCCTCGGCAACGCCGCCCTTGAGCTCGCCGTAGCCTTTGCCGGCAAAGCACGTCACAGCGTCGTCTATACTGCCGCCGGTGCAGGCGGAGTAGATCGAGAGCAGGTTGTATACGCCTACGCGCTCCGGGCTCGCCGTGATCTCGCCTTCGCTGTCCGTCACCGCGCGCTTGAGCTTCTTTCGGATCGCGTCCGGCTCGTCGAGGATGCGGATATAGCCGTTGGGGTTGGGGTCGGACTTGCTCATCTTCTTCTCCGGCTCCTGCAGACTCATGATGCGCGCCCCGATCTTCGGAATATATGGCTCGGGCACGACGAATGTCTCGCCGTACATGTTGTTGAAGCGAATCGCAATATCGCGCGTAAGCTCCACATGCTGCTTTTGATCCGCGCCGACGGGGATGTACTTCGCCTGGTAGAGCAGGATATCCGCCGCCATGAGCACCGGGTAAGTAAAGAGCCCCGCGTTGATATTATCCGCGTTTTTTGCGCTCTTTTCCTTAAACTGCGTCATGCGCGAGAGCTCGCCCATGTAGGCGTTGCACATCAGCGCCCAGGTGAGCTGCGTGTGCTCCGGCACATGGCTCTGGATGAAGACGGTCGAGCGGTCCGGGTCGACGCCGCAGGCGAGAAACAGCGCAAAGGTCTCAATGCCGCGCCGCCGCAGCTCCGCCGGATCAAGGCGGACCGTCTGCGCATGCAGATTGGCAACCATATAGTACGCGTCAAACTCGTCCTGCATGGCGACGAAGTTCTTCAGCGCGCCAAAATAGTTGCCTATGGTGAGTACGCTCGTCGGCTGGATGCCGCTGAGCACCGCCTGTCTTTTCTCTGTTGCCGTCGTTTCCATATCCCTCTGTGTCCTTCTCCCAAGATGCCGCTTCCCCGCCCGCCAAGGCCAATTGGGCCGCTATAAGAGCGCCCGCACGCTCCATCTAAAATAAATTGAGTAAGAGGTAAGCCGAGTTCTGTCGTGTGCGACCATCTATCTAAGGCCAATCGTCGCCGAGAGGCTCTTGCGATTCCCGGGAGCGTAGCGGGCCGCTATTGAATGCTCCCATACCAATCTTGCACCGGGTGGGGTTTACAGCGCGCTTCCGTCGCCGGAGCGCGGGTGAGCTCTTACCTCGCCTTTCCATCCTTACCCGATAAACGGGCGGTTTCTTTCTGTTGCACTTTCCCTGGAGTCGCCTCCGCCGGGTGTTACCCGGCACCTTGCCCTGTGGTGCTCGGACTTTCCTCACCCGCTTGCGCGGGCGCGGTCGCCTTTCTTACTCAAAACGATATTCGGTTGTCAAGCCGGCGTCATTCTTCGCCGCTGTAGAGGATCCTGCCGCAGTTTTCGCACTCGACGATGCCGTCCGTCGTGGCGATCTTCTTAAGCATCACCATCGGAAGCGACATATTGCACCCGCCGCACTTGCTGTTTACGATCTTTGCAATGGGTACCGCATGGTGCTGCTTTACCTGATTATACCGCGCCAGCAGTGCCGGATCGACGGTCTTTGCCAGCTTCGTCAGGTTCTGGTCGTGCCGGTCGAGCTCGCCCTGCCGCGCGGCGCGCTCCTCTTCGCACGTGACGCGCAGCGCGTCGTACTCCTTCTTGCCCTTGCTCGCGGCGCGCGCGGTGGACTGGTATTCCTCCGTTGCCTTCTCGATATCGCCAAGCAATGCCTTCGTCTCGCGCACGCTCTGGGAAATCTCGCGGTTGAGCCGTTCGATGTCCCCCTTGAGTTCGGTCATCTCCTCCGCGGTGCTCTCCTCATCCTGCCGGATGGTCACGAGCTCCGCGCTCTCCACCTGCAGCCGCGACTCCAGCTTTTCGGTTTGATCCGTCAGCTTCGCGAGCTGCTGTTCATATGATTCCAGGTCCTCGGATAGCTTTGCAATGACCGTCTGCTGGCTCTTGAGCTGCTTGTGCAGCTTGTTCAGCTGGAGTCTTGCAGGCGTGCTGCGAATCTCCGCCTCAACGGCGTTCTTCGCGGCTTCCGCTTCCTGATAGGCCCATAGCGCTTCCATCTTCCTCACGGCGTTTCCTCCTCAAAGGCGCACAAACGGGCTCCCGTCCGCACGCGATAACTGATATTGTACATCAAAACAATCGTTCTGTAAACGTTTGATCAAGGGCTCCAGCACGATACGCTCCGTTTCGTAATGTCCCGCCACGACGAGGCAAAGCCCGAGCGTCTGCGCATCGAGCGCGTCCGAGTGCTTGAGCTCGCCGGTGAGCAGCACATCCGCCCCCTGGGCAGCCGCCGCGGCGACCGCGCTAGAGCCGCTGCCGCCCATCACGGCGGCGCGAATTACCGGCCGATCCGGCTCCCCCGCAATGCCGACCCGCGCGCCGAGCAGCGCCTCTGCCCGTTTCGCAAAGGCCGAGAGCGGCTCCGGTTCCCGCAGCGTGCCGATGCGGCCGACGCCCTCGTCGAACGGAATCGTCTCGCGCACGCCAAACAGCGCGCAAAGCGTGTCGTTAACGCCGCCCTGCGCCGCGTCCAGGTTGGTATGCGCGGCGTAGAGGCCGATTCCGTGGCGCAGCAGCACGCAGGCAGCCGCCGTCGCGGGATCGCTGTACGCCATATGGCGGACGGGGCGGAAAAACAGCGGATGGTGCGTCAGCACAAGATCGACCTCCATCCGCGCCGCCTCCTCGGCAACCGCCTTGGTGCAGTCCAGCGCGACGAGCACGCGCGAGACCGCGTCGTGATCCGGCTCAATCAGAAGCCCCGGGTTGTCAAATTCCAGCGCGAGCTCCCTCGGCGCGATTCGTTCCATGGCGGCGATAAATGCGGCGATCTTCATGGCTCACTCTCCCAGTTTGTCAGTATCTGCTCCAACTGCTCCGCCTGGCGCTCCAGCGCGTCCGCGCGCTGCGTATTCAGCTTTCGCCGCGCCGTAGCCAGCATCTGCCGCACCAGTTGCCACATGAGCGGCTCCCGCCGCGAAAACGCCGTGTAGCCAAGCAGAAAGCAGTCCTCGGGCCACCCTACCGGCAGCGTCTGCCGCACGCACCGCGGCTGCCCGACTGAAAACACCTGATAATACCGCCCTGCGTCGAACACGACGCAATCCTCCAGTACGGGATAGGCGCGCTCATACAGCCAGCGGCGAATATCCTCCGCCGCGCGCATAGGCTGCAAGATACACCTTCCCGCCCCCATCAGCGGCGGTGAGACGTCTAGAATTTTCGTCATCAACGTGCCGCCCATGCCAAGGATGGCAAGCGCGTCCGCCTCGCCGGCGGCAAGCGGCGTAAGCCCGTCGCCCAGCCGCGTCTCCACGCGCCCGTCTATGCCGGTCTGCCGGATCAGCCGCCGCGCCTTCTGCAGGCTTGGCTCGCTGATGTCTATCGCTATGCAGCGATCTGCGGCATCGCGCTGGATCAGTGCACCGCTCAGCCGCCCGTGGTCACAGCCGATATCCGCCACAACGCGCGCGCCGGAAAGAAGCTCAATTGCGCAATCCAGCCGCTCGCGCGGGTGAATCCGCTGCCCATTTTGTTGCATATATACCTATTATAAAAAACAATCCGGCCAATTGCAAATCGCTCACAGCCGGATACTGTCGGTCCGTCGAAAACCATGCTCTTCGGACAGGATATAGCGCTTTTGCTCGGGCGTCGTCAGACCACGATCGCCTTCTTCGGTTCCACGCGGTCGATCGGCCCGCCGCCGAGGCACTCCTCCCCGCGATAGAACACGACCCACTGCCCAGGCGTGACCGCGCGCTGCGGCGCATCAAACGCGACGTGAGCGCCAGCGCCGTCTATGGCGACGTGCACGGGCTGATCCGGCTGGCGGTAGCGAAACTTCGCCGTGCAGGCAAACGCCTGCGCAGGCGGCGCGCTCGCAATCCAGTTGATCCGCTCCGCATACAGCGAAAGCGAGTATAGCTCGTCGTGCTCGCCCTGCTGCACGATGAGCAGATTGCGCGAAAGGTCCTTGCCGATGACAAACCAGCTCTCGCCGCTGCCATCGCTGCGCCCGCCGATGCCAAGCCCCTTTCGCTGACCGAGGGTATAGTACATCAGCCCATCGTGCCGCGCGACGACGCGGCCTGTTTCGTCCACCATGTCCCCGGGCTGCGCGGGCAGATACTGCATCAAAAACCGCTTGAAGTTCCGCTCGCCGATAAAGCAGATGCCGGTCGAATCCCGCTTGGCGGCATTGCTCAGCCCCGCCTCTCGCGCAAGAGCACGCACCTCCGCCTTTTGCAGCGCGCCGATGGGAAACACGGCGTTTTTCAGCTGCGCCTGCGTCAACCCCGCAAGGAAATAGGTCTGGTCCTTGCCCGCGTCCCGTGCGCGAAGCAAGCGCACGCCATCCGCCCGATCCAGCCGCGCATAGTGCCCCGTGGCGAGCGTCTGCGCGCCTGTTGACACGACGAAATCCAGGAAAGCACGAAACTTGATCTCACAGTTGCACAGCACATCCGGATTCGGCGTACGCCCGCGTGCATACTCCTCCAGAAAATAGGAAAACACGCGGTCGCGATACTCCCGCGCGAAATTGACTGTATAGTAGGGCATCCCGATGGCGGCGCAGACGCTGCGAACATCGTCATAGTCGCTCGCGGCGGTACAGACGCCGGTTTCGTCGTCCTCTTCCTCCCAGTTTTTCATGAAGACGCCGACCACATCGTACCCCTGCCGCTTGAGCAGCAGCGCGGCAACGGCACTGTCGACGCCGCCGGACATGCCGACGACGACATGGCCGGTATGCAGGTTTCCCATGCGTATCCTAAGCCTCGTTTCCCCGAAGTCGCCGGGCGATCAGTCCGGCAGCACGGTGGTAAGCATGTATCCCTCGTCTTCGAGAACGGTACCCGCCGTTTTGAGGATCGTCGAGGGATTCATGTCGCTCTTGATCTTTGCGTCTCCAAGCTCCACAGCGACCACCTCAAAGCCGGATTCCTTGAGAATTCGCGTTACTTTGCTCACGCAATGCGCGCAGCCCATACCATCGATCTTCAACCGATATGTGTTCATAAAACCATCCTCCTTCAATGTGTTGCATCATGCTACCATGCCGCGCCGGTTCTCTTCGATGACTTTATCACATTTCCGCCGGTTTTTCCATCGTAAATCGAAACGCGGCTGCCGAAGCTCCGCCGTCCATTTTCACGCCGGCAGGCACGCCGCTCGTGCCAAAACCGCAGCTCCTTTGCCGCGTGCGCGCCTTGACAAAGCCGCGGTATTCCTGCGATAATATGCGTTGACTGACGAATAAGGAGCATATTGTACATGGCAGCGCAAACGGAAAAACCTTCCTGGTATTCCATGGATCAGATCGTGTCGCTCTGCAAGGGGCGCGGCTTCGTCTACCCCGGCAGTGAGATCTACGGCGGACTCGCCAACAGTTGGGACTACGGCCCGCTCGGCGTCGAGTTCAAAAACAACATCAAGCGCGCCTGGTGGAGAAAATTTGTGCAGGAGTCGCCCTACAACGTCGGCATGGACGCGGCGATTCTGATGAACCCGGAGACCTGGGTGGCCAGCGGACACGTGGGCGGCTTTTCCGACCCGCTGATGGACTGCAAAAGCTGCCGCGCGCGCTTTCGCGCGGATAAGCTCATAGAGGATTATGTAGCGGAGCACGGGCTTGACGACGTGCACCCGGACGGTTGGACCAACGCGCAGATGGAAGCGTTCATCCAGGAAAAGGGCATCGCCTGTCCCGAGTGCGGCAAGACGGACTTCACGGGAATCCGCAAGTTCAACCTGATGTTCAAGACCTTTCAGGGCGTGACCGAGGACTCCGCTTCCGAGCTGTATCTGCGGCCAGAGACCGCGCAGGGCATCTTCGTCAACTTTAAAAACGTGCTGCGCACCACGCGCAAGAAGCTGCCGTTCGGCATCGCGCAGGTCGGCAAGTCCTTCCGAAACGAGATCACCCCCGGCAACTTCATCTTCCGCATCCGTGAATTTGAGCAGATGGAGCTGGAGTTTTTCTGCGCGCCCGGCACAGACCTCGAGTGGTATCGCTATTGGAAGGACTACTGCCATAAATTCCTGCTCGCCTTGGGTATGAAGGACGAGAGCATCCGCCTGCGCGAGCATGAAAAAGAAGAGCTTTCGCACTATAGCAAAGGCACCACGGATATCGAGTTTCTGTTTCCGTTTGGCTGGGGTGAGCTCTGGGGTATTGCAGACCGCACGGATTTCGACCTCAAGAGCCACGCCGACCACAGCGGCGAAAACTTCGAGTATCTCGACCCGTTTACCAACGAGCGGTTTATCCCCTATTGTGTAGAGCCGTCCCTCGGCGCGGATCGCGTCGCGCTCGCGTTTCTCTGCAACGCATACGAGGAGCAGGCGCTCGAGGGCGGGGATGTGCGCACGGTGCTGCATCTGCACCCCGCGCTTGCACCGTTTAAGTGCGCGGTGCTGCCGTTGAGCAAGAAGCTCAGCGAACAGGCGCAGACCGTCTATGCAACGCTCGCCAAGAGGTTTATGGTGGATTTCGACGAGACGGGCTCCATCGGCAAACGCTACCGCCGCGAGGACGAGATCGGCACGCCGTACTGCGTGACCGTAGACTTTGAGACCGAGACGGACGGCTGTGTCACGGTGCGCGATCGCGACACGATGGAGCAGATTCGCCTGCCGATCGACGAGCTGGCCGCCTATATCGAAGCGCGGCTGGACTTTTAAACGAACCGCATCCGCCCCCGCGTCCTGCGCGGGGGCAATTGTTTTTTCAAACAGACTTTCAAAAATCAGCGTATGGCAGGATAAACTATGGCTCAGATCACCGGCGTCGTCAACTCCATCATCTACCGCAACGCCGAAAACGGCTGGACGGTGCTGGAGCTCGCCCTCGATTCGGGCGAAAAGCTCACCGTCGTGGGTACGCTCGCGCTGGCAAACGCCGGCGAGCGGCTGGAACTGACGGGAGAATACACATCCCATCCGAAGTACGGCAGCCAGTTTAAGG
>JAEWQH010000015.1 GCA_023399275.1 Bacillota bacterium | reverse complement strand
ACACGCCTAGATACGTCAGCGCGATGGCGGCAAAGATGCAGCCGCAGAGTACGATCAAGGCGACATCCTGCGCATGCAGCCCGATCCGGCAGATATTGGTGCGCCGGACCTCTCCGCCGAGTCCACGCGTCAACGCGGCGGCGGAGAGCTCCTCGCCGATCCTCGCGGAGCAGGTCAGCAGCGGGATCAGGCGATATTCCAGCATCTTCCCGACCCTGCCGCCGGCAAGGCTGATGCCTCGCATCCGCATGGCGGCGTTGATCGAGCCGAATTCCTCCCCCAGCGTCGGGAAAAAGCGAAACATCACCGACAGGGGTATGGTCACTTTTTCGCTCACGCGCATTCTCTGCATAGCGGCGGTGAATTCGCTGACCGTGGTCGTAGAGACGACGTATGCTCCCATCGCGATGCCCGGCATAACGCGGCTGAAAATGCCGGCGCTGCCCAGCACCAGAAAGTATGGCAGCCCAGACAAACGCGGCAGCAACAGCACCGAGGCCAGATATGCGCAAGCATAGACCGCAAGGTAGGCGGCGGCCAACCGGAATCTGCCCGCGCTGACCAGCAGCAGCAGAACCCCGATGCAAAGAACCGGGATCAGATAGGGCAGCCGGTCGCCGCCCAATCCGCCCAACACAACGGTGGAAACCGTCGCCAACAGCAGCAGCTTTGTGCGGGGGTCCAATCGGAGCCCCCGCTGCTGCCCGGTTGTTTGGAGGACGCCTGAGCGCATCAGGCAATCCCCGCCTTGATGAAGTGCTTCTTGAGCAGTGCCCTGCCAAGAAGCCCGCCCAGCACGCCGAAGACAAAGCAGCTCACCAGAAGGACCGGATTCATCCACGGCGGCAACAGCGCGGTGAGCGCCGCCTCATAACCCGCCCCGAATTCCGTACGGGTGGAAAAATAGCTTTCCGGATTGAGGAACAGGGGAATGAAGTTGCCCCAAAGCCAGATGTGAAAGAAGCCGCAGACCAGCACGGAGCTGCCCGCTTTCTTATACTCCGCGCGCTTCCAGACGAGCTCCGCAACGAGGCCGGAGATCAACGCCACCGGAAGGGAATACAGCCCCATCCCGGTCAGCGCCATCAGGATGCCCATGATGGCGCTCATGATCAAAATCATGCCGAATTTTTTTACCTTGGTCAGAAACAGCATGAAGGGGATGCCGCCGATCAACGGGCCGATGACACACAGCAGCGGCATCATGATCGGTATGTAGCCGGTCATGGCCAGCGCCATGACGATGACGAAATAAATCGCCGCATAGATACCCACGTGGATCAAATCCTTGCCGTTGAGACGGTTTGGGTTCTTCAGAGCAGTAGAGTTGGACATTGGGATACCTCCTATATCATATGTGATGGGGTTTGGTTAGATGCAGCTAACTCTGCGCGAAAAAAATATGCTACAGCCCCAGAATCTCCTGCCAGCCGGCCATGCTGAAGCGCTTTACGTTGTCCATAACGGCGACAGCCTGCTCATATGGCACGTCGTGGGAAACCAGCTCGACGAGATACTGAAACCCCGAGGTGGCGGACATGTGCAAAAACATGTCCTCAATATGCTGCCCGCCCCGGCCGAGGGCCTCGCAGTAAACGCGGTAGGCTTGCTCCTCTATCGCGATCAATTCCTCCAAAAAACAGGCCCAGCGGGTTCCCTCTGAGCGGCAAAACACAAGGCGGAACACGTCGATGTTCTCATAGATGTAGTCCAGCATCCAGTCCGTGCCGCTATATGCGCTCTGCTGCATCCCGGCGCGCGACAAATCCGGAAGCTTCTGCTTGACATTCGCGTGAATCACGCGAAACTGCTCCAGCATCGTCCCCGCTTGCGACTCGACCAGCGCATCAAATAGAAGCGCTTTGTTGGCAAAATGATTGTACAGCGCGCCCGTGGTCACATCCGCCGCGGATGCGATGCGGCGCATATTGGCGTTTGGAAAGCCGTGCTCCAAGAACTCCAGCCGCGCGCATTCCAATATACGTTTTCGGGTCAACTGCGAACCGTAGCTCATGGAAGATAAAATACCATATCCTTCAAATTTGATAACTATGTTATCATAATTCTCTGCGCCGGTCAAGCGTTATCGTGTCTCATCTGTGCGCAGTCCACACGGTTCTTGCGCGTGCTGAACCACGCAAAAAGACTGCTTGACACAAAGAGCATATCGCTGTAGTATAAACGCGACCATTATTTTAAAATGGTCGCATTAATCCTGAGATTGACCGGAGGTGCTCTCATGTCGCCAAAGCTGTTTGCCCTGCAAGAGAGGGAGGAATTGCGCGTAAAGATGCTGGACGCGGGATTTGAGCTCATCAAGCGGCATGGCATGACGCACGCTTCCGTGGAAAAGATCACCGCCGCGGTCGGGCTCGGAAAGAGCACCTTTTACAATTTTTTTCAATCCAAGGAGCTGTTTGTCTACGAGATCATCCAGTACCAGAGGGATGTTGCCAAACAGGATTTTATGAATCTTCTGGCGGATCGCGAAAAGATGACCGCAGCGGAAGGCCGTACTTTCCTCAAGAAAATCATCTTCAGTCCCAACAGCATCTATCAGTATCTGACGGTGGAAGATCAGGCGAAGCTGCGCGCATCCCTGCCGCCTGAATACGGACTTAACCCGGATGCTGACCGCGTCGTGATGAGCGGCCTGTTTGCGCATATCGAAGGCATTCGGTCGGATCTCGACTATCACCTGGTGGCCAATCTCATCAAGACGATGGCCATCGCGCTGTTTCACCGCGACTCCCTGTATCAGGATGCGCTGCGGCGCACGCTGGAGGCGCTGTATGCACTCGTGTTTTCCTTCGTTTTTGAAGAAGGCGCTTAATCGCGTTTTTTTCACGGCCGATGGTTAGATGATGCTAACTAATTGTGTTACCTGAAAGGAGACTGTCTATGGATCAATCCAAACGAACACCAAAGGAGAAAGCAGGCGTTTCCCGGTTGCTGGAGATGGCCGGATCAAAGAAAAGAAAGCTCGTTGCCGCATGCTTGCTCTCCGTCGTGTCCTCGGCGGCGCGGCTCGTGCCGTTTTTCACGATTTACGGGGTCATTCGCATCCTGCTGGAGCAGTATGCCAACGCCGCCGCGATGGATGCGGCGCGCATCTATCAGTTGGTGGGGTATACGTTCGCCGCCGCGCTGCTGTATGGCGTATGCGCGTTTTGCTCCTCCATACTTGCCCACGGCGCGGCTTACGATATCATCTATGCGCTGCGCATACAGCTCATGGACAAGCTGTCTCGTATTCCCTCCGGTTATTTCACCAGCACCACACAGGGTGCGATCAAGAAGGTGGTGGCTGACGATGTGGAGCAGATTGAAATGTTCATCGCGCATCACATCGCAGACATTGCCGCCGCGGTGGCCACGCCGGTCTTCACGCTGATTTATCTTTTTATGATGGATTGGCAGCTGGCGCTGGTAACGCTGCTGCCTATCCTCGTCTCCACCTTCCTGCTTGCCGGCGGACTAAAAAACCCGAAGGGCGCGCAAACCCAAGTGGATATGCACGACGCCAAGGAGCGGATGGACGGCACCATCGTAGAGTACATCCACGGAATGCCGGTCATCAAAATCTTCAACCGCACGCTGGGCGCGTTCCGCCGTTTTGAGCGGGATGTGTCGGCATATGTAGACACCGTGGGGAGCACCGCGCACTTCTTTGCCCCCGCCATGGGCGCATACTACGCCTTCTTTGGCGCACAGTTGTTTTTCCTGCTGCCCGCGTCGCTGCTGCTGATTCCCACCGCGCACTCGTATTTGGATTTTTTGCCGATCGTGCTGCTGTTTTTCCTCGTTGGCGGCGGACTGAAGGAACCCATGGAGAACATGATGCAGATGGTGGTGCATTCCCGGCGAATCGGCGAAGGCGTCAGCCGGATCGATCGGATCCTGAAACAGCCGGAGCTTTCCGAGGAGGGCGACGGTGCCCCCGCGGCGTATGATCTCGCGTTTGAGAGCGTTTCCTTTTCCTATATGGGCGACGGGCTGCAGGCGGTGAAGAACGTTTCCTTTCGCGCGGGGCAAGGCTCGGTCACCGGCATTGTCGGTCCATCCGGCGGCGGAAAATCCACGCTCGCGCAACTGCTTTTGCGCTTTTATGAGCCGCAGGAAGGGCGCATCACGATCGGCGGGGTGGATATTCGGCAGATCCCGCCGCAGCGGCTGACAAGCCTGGTCTCCTACGTGTTCCAGGACTCATTCCTCTTTCATGACACCGTGGAAAACAACATCCGCATGGGGAACCTGGCGGCGAGCCGGCACGAGGTGGAAGCCGCGGCAAAAGCCGCCGGCATCCATGAGGTGATCATGGCGCTTCCCGGCGGTTATGCAACCGTTATCGGCGAGCAGGATGCCTATCTCTCGGGCGGCGAACAGCAACGCATCGCCATTGCGCGGGTGTTTTTGAAAAATACGCCAATCGTCATTCTCGACGAGGCGACCGCATATGCCGATGCGGAGAACGAGGCAAAGATTCAGCAGGCATTTGCTCTTCTTTCCCGCAACAAAACCGTTTTGATCATCGCGCACAGGCTCAAGACGATAGAGAAGGCCGACCAGATCCTCGTGCTGGAAGACGGCGCGCTGCTTGGCACGGGGCCACATGCAGGGCTTCTGGCAAGCTGCCCGCAGTATCGGGCCATGATCGCCGCAAACGAACGGCGGGACCGCTGGACCATTCGTAAGGAGGAAACGCACGCATGAAGGGACTTCAAAAGTGGTTTCAAACCATCACCTTCGGTGAAACAAAAAAGTACATCCGCTTGACGCTTTGGAATCTGCTGGATAGCTTTGTGGTCGCCATCCCTTACGGCATCATGCTGATGGCGATCTATCTGCTGCTCATACCGCTTGCGGCGCCCGGCGCGCCGCTTCCGACGGATCGGCTGTGGATTCTCTGCGGCATACTGCTCGCACAACTGATCCTGTATTACTTCATCCGCCGAAAGACCTATATCGACGTGTGCGTCGGCTTTGCCGATACGACAAAAAACGCCCGCATCTCCATGGGCGAACATCTGCGGCGGCTGCCGATGGGGTTCTTCGGCCGGCGCGACGCGGGCGATCTATCGACGGTGTTGCTAAGAGACTACAGCGAAGTAGAGTCTCTGGCTTCCGGGCTGATCCCGCAGATCTCCGTGATTCTGGTGCGGCTGGCGCTGGCGTTTGTCGTGCTCTCCGCCTTCGATTGGCGGATGATGCTTGCGGTGGTGCTCGTCATTCCGCTGGCGCTGCCCTTCGCGTTTTTGAGTTACCGCAGTATGGGGCGCGTGAGTGCACGGCTGCTGCGCGCGCAGCAGGACGCCGCCTCCGGCCTGCTTGAATATGTAGGCGGCATTCAAACCCTTAAGGCGTTCAATCTGGCCGGCGAGCGGTTTGAGACGCTGCGCGAGGCGTTTTCCAGCCAGCGCGAGCACTCCGTCGGCATGGAAGCGGCGGCGGCGCCTGTCGGCATGGTTGGCCGCTTCGTGCTCAACTGCGGCATCGGCGTTGTCATGCTCGCAGGGGCATGGCTGCTGACAAGCGGAGAGCTGTCTCCCTTCTACTACATCGCGTTTCTGCTGCTGTCGCTCAACATCTACGAACCGGTGATGATCCTCTTCGGCTTTATCGCGGATTTCGCGCGCAGCAATCGCTCCGCCGCCCGTATTGAGGAGCTGAAAGACGAAAAGCCGCTTGCCGAACCGGAAAGCAGCGTCCAACCGCAAAATATGGACATCGAATTTCATAACGTGTCCTTTTCCTACGGTGCGAAGGCGGTGCGGCACAATCTATCTTTGCACTTTCCGGAGCGGAGCGTCACGGCGCTGGTGGGGCCTTCCGGTTCGGGAAAATCCACCGTAACGCGGCTTGCTGCCCGCTTTTGGGACGTCGGCGGCGGAAGCATCACGCTTGGCGGCGTGCCGATCGAGCGGATGCGCTCGGACGAGCTGCTCAGCCATATCAGCATGGTGTTTCAGGATGTCTACCTGTTTCACGATACCATCGAAGCCAATATCCGCATGGGGAAGGCTGACGCGACCTTGGACGAGATCGTGGAGTCTGCAAAGGCGGCGGCTTGTCACGACTTCATTCTGGCACTGCCACAAGGGTATCAAACCATTGTGGGTGAGGGTGGCTCCACGCTCTCAGGCGGAGAAAAGCAGCGCATCTCCATCGCGCGGGCGCTTCTGAAGGATGCGCCAATCGTTCTGCTCGACGAAGCAACGGCCTCGCTCGACCCTGAAAACGAGGTGCTCATTCAGCAGGCGATCAGCGCACTGGTTGCGAAAAAGACCGTCATCGTCATTGCCCATCGGCTTCAATCCGTATACAATGCGGACCAGATCGTCGTTCTGAAAGACGGCTTTGTGCAAGAGCAAGGCACACATGACAAACTCCTTCGCCAAAACGGGCTGTATGCCCGACTCTGGGAGGAGCAAAGCCGCGCGGGAAGCTGGCGTCTGGAGCGCGGGGCCTAACGCGCACCGGTATAAAACCGGTCAATCACGATCTGCCGCGGCAAAGTTCCGTGTGAAATCCACGGATCCGCCGTTCCAGCAAAAAGGATCGATCCGTTTATGCGGGCTTCTGCATCGCTTTCGGATCGGTTCTTTTTGCTTTTGACCTGCACATTTCGGCGGCGACCGGCACCAGGGGGTGGGGGGCATCCACCGTCGCGGCCTTTGCTCCCGGTTTTGAATTGCGTGATATCTGCAGCACTATGCCGGCCTTGTTTTGTGGCGGGGATTGCGTTTTTGCCTTGAGGGAAGGATATCATAAAAGTTTTACATGCTGCCGTCTGCTGTGAAATGTTCAGAGTTTATGCGGAAAACCGGGCCTGGAGGCCAACGGCGCGCGACGGGCCGCGCCTGCTGCGTCTGGCGCTCGATTGACAAGGCTATCCGGATGACATAAGATGGGCGCATGAAAAACAGCTATTCATTTTTGACCAATCAGCTCAACGAAGTGGAAACCCGCGTCGTTACGAGCATCATCAACCACATTGAAAACGGCGAGGAGCGCGTTGTAATCGCGCAAATTGCCGCCGAGAACTATGTTTCGCCCGCTTTTATCATAAAGATGTGCAAGCGGCTGGGTTACAATGGATATACGGATCTTGTTTATAAACTCTCGCTGCAGCATGAAAACGATCTGCTCAAGCGACCAAGCTATGAGCTGGAAGCGCTGGTCGACCATTACAGCGACGAAGATA
The DNA here is from genome assembly GCA_023399275.1 of Bacillota bacterium. Classification (GTDB taxonomy): domain Bacteria; phylum Bacillota; class Clostridia; order Christensenellales; family CAG-138; genus UBA7703. Next base: position 26,859 of record JAEWQH010000015.1, on the reverse strand, counting down.
TACACAAGTTCATAGGGTTTCTGCACGAGTTTCATGACCAAAAGCTCTTTGTCGTGGGAGCCGGGTTTGCCGATATCGTTGCGGAGTATATTTCACATCGCCTTGCGGTCTGCGGGTTTATGGTTTTTAACCGCGTTCATTTTTACGACTATATGCTTTTTCGGGACGCAACAACCGCTCCGATGAAAAACAACGTCTCTCCGGCCATCCTCATCGCCATCTCTCAAAGCGGCGAGACGACGACCGTTCTAAACGATGTTGAGCGCGCGCGCACCAACGGCTTTCGCGTGGTCTCGTTTACAAAGATGCAGCACTCAAAACTGGCCGAGCTTTCTGATCTTGTTTTTCTGATCGACAGCGCCCGGGAGACCTTGCTTTCTCCGCTGCCAAACTCCTTTTTCGGCAAAGTGATCCTTGCGTTCGACGAAATGATCAGCCTCTATTTTCACGATGCCAGAGAAAGCTGATCCGGCCTTGGATTCGTAAGCTGTTGACCCCGAAACCTGCGCTCGGCTCATTTGTGAAAATCTACACGGAATCGAATATTTTTTTCCGCGACCGACATGCTAGAATTGCATATCGGCTTATTTTTTTACGGAGCGAAAGATGGAAGAAATACAAACAATCGTATTTGACCTGGATGGGACGATTTATCAGGACAATGAGTTTTACAAGGACTATCTGCATTTTTTGGTTGAGGGCACACCAAAGGAGAGCTGGGCAGACGAACTGATCGCTTATGTTTCAGACGTATTCGAAGGGAAAGGGCTGCAGATGAATTCCTTCTATGCGAGCGATCGAATCGAGGCGAAAAACCCGCAGGCGTATGTTCATGCGTTGGAGGGTGCGTTGCTCCCGGAGCTGAGCTATGAGGAAGCGACTGGCAGGGAAAACTGCATCAACACCGGCGACGCTTGGGCGGTCGTCACCTTGATCGGTGAGACGCTGGGCCTTCTGGGCGGAGAGCGGCAGGATGCGGTCTACCGGCGCACGAGAGAGCGCATGCGCCTGAAGGGAGTACACGGATCCGACCGGCTGCGCAACGTCGTTTTGAGACTAAACGCCAGGATGGATACGATCCTCTTGAGTAATTCCTATCAGAGCACCGCGCTTGAGTTCCTGCGGCAGCTGGGGTTTGACGGGGTTTTTCAAAAAGCGGTGTTCTCTGCGAACAAACCCTTTGGCCTTGTGGAGACGCTGCTGCGCCAGGACGCGGCGTCACTGAACCATCCCGGGCGCGTTTTATGCATCGGAGATCATGCGTTTAACGATCTGCTGCCCTTGCAGCGGCTCGGTTGCCGGACACTTTGGGTGAATCCGTTTGAGCACATTCATAAACCGGAGTATGACGACTGCGTTCGGACCCCGGAAGAACTCGCAGAATATCTAGAGACGATGTGCCGTTCGCATCAGCACGGATTCTCATTAACATAAAACGGTGCATACCAAAGACCAGAAAGAAGGAGTTCCAACCATGAAAAAACTTGTTGCCCTGCTTTTGTCTGTCGCACTGCTCTGCAGCGGGCTTGTTGCCTGCAAGCAGACGGATGGAACCTCAACTCCGACAACCGACCCCGTCGTAACCGCGGAATCCGGCGCCGCGGATGCGATAGAAGTTGTGCTCTGGCATACGCTGACCGATCATCACCAGGCGGCGCTCGAGAGCATCATTGCCGACTTCAATGCTTCGCAGAGCGCGTATGTCGTAGTTGCGGAGCAGCAGCCCTACAGCGAGTTTGACGCAAAGCTTCTTCAGGCGGTCAGCTCGGGTTCGGGCCCGGATTTTGTGACGATGTTTCCCTCCGACGCAATCAACTACATCACCGACGGATACCTGTATGATATGACCGCGTTTGTCAACGATCCGGAAATCGGCATCCCCGATCTCAAGGAGCAGACGGCATCCGGCCTGTATGCGGAGATTACGCAATGGGGAGACGACGCCGTATACCTCATCCCCGTGCTCTATGGCAGCGAGGTGCTTTACTACAACAAGACGATGTTCGATGCGCTCGGCCTGTCCGTCCCCCAAACATGGACGGAACTGGAAGCTTGCGCAAAGGCGATCTATGAAGCCTACGGCATCGCCGGGTTTGGCACGGACTCCATCACCGACTCCTACCAGGGGTGGATCATGCAAGCGGGCAGCGGTTATATCGACACTGAAAACAAGCAGATGGCCATTGACCGTGATATCGCGATTGAAAAGCTAAACTGGTTTGCAAACGGCGTGAAGGAAGGATACTTCCGGTTGGTCGGCGAGGATTACTACTTCTCCAATCCGTTTGGCAGTCAGGCCGTCGGCATGTATGTCGGGGCTGCGGCGGGCATAGACTATGTATATGCGGCCGTGCCGGCCGAGGGCGAAGAGGGGCACTTCGAAGTGGGGTGCAGCCCGATTCCGCAGGAAGGCCCGGACAAATACATCTCCAGCTGGGGAACCACCTACGTCTGCCTCTCCCGGGATGAAGCGCATGCCCGCGGCGTGTTCACATTCCTGAAGTACCTGACCGAAAAGGATACGCTTGTCGGCTGGGCAACGGTATTTGGCAGCGCGCCGGCGCGCAAGGAGGCCATTGAAGATCCTGCATATGTGGCATATGCGGAGACGAACATCGCCGCCAAGGCGCTGATCGACGAGTATGACTACATCGGCTTCCTGCCCAGCATTCCGGGCAGCGCTACGGTTCGGACGGAGATCGACAAGCTCGTGCAGACGGTTGCGCTCGGCCTGAGCGACGCAGATACGGCCTACGATGCGTTTATCGCGGCCTGCAACGCCGCGCTCAAGGACGGCTGACGCGCAGAAAAAAACGACACATGCGGCCGCGGATCACTCGCTGCAGTGCTTCGCGGCCGCGTGATAGAAAGATCGCTTTCATGAAAAACACAGCGACAACGTTTGTGATGTACTCCGGGCTAAACACCATCGGTGGCGTCAACGCATCCGTGTGCTACGGAAAGGACCGCGTGATATTCGAGTTCGGGTCCGCGTATCAGCCCGCTACCGATGTGTTCGACGCCAGGGTGCGCCCGCGCAAGAAAAACTGGATACGGGATATGTTGCGCATCGGCATCCTCCCTCGCATCGACGGCGTATTTCGCAGGGAGGATCTTGCCGGTGAAGCGCTCGTCAGCGCCGAGGAGTCCGACTGGAATACGGCGGTGTTCATCACCCACCTGCATTTGGATCACATGGCGTTCATCGGCACCGTCGCGCCGGAGATACCCGTCTACATGCACCACAACGCCGTAACGATTGAGCGGGCGCTTGAAGCCACCCAAAAAGGCGTGCCAAGTCTGGAGAGAAGCTACCGCGACATCGTTCCGAATGAGCCCATATCGGTAGGCGATATAGAGGTGCTTCCGATTCTCTGCCGCGATACGAGCTACTGCGATTTTGCTTTTTTGATAACGACGCCGGACGGGACCATCCACTGGACGGGGGACCTGTGCCTGCATGGCCTGCAGGCGGACAAGACCCTGCGGCAAATGGAGATTTTGAAACAGCGCGGCGTCGATGTGATGCTTTGCGACTGCACGTCTTTCATGGACTCGGTTTTGAGCCGGATGATCCCCGACTGCGATCCGCAAAAAATCCTGCCGTCCGCGGATCTGCCGGAGGGGATGTTTTCGGAAGAGGATTATTACGCATATCTGTTTGCGCAAATAAAGGATTTGAAGGGGCTATGCGTATTCAATTATTATCAGCGGGAGATGGACGATGCGGCGCGGTTTCTCGCCTGGGCGGAAGCGTTGGGCCGCATATGCGTGTTTGAGCCGGATGCGGCTTATATCATCTACCGGTTTTTCGGGATCGAGCCGCACGTCTATTTCCCGGATACTGCGGCCTGCCAAAACGGAGAGGCTTCCCCTTGGATGCGGGAACTGCTTGCGCATTGCACGCTGGTTCAAATAGAAGAGATCTGTGACGATCCTTCGAAGTACATGGTGCAAAACAGCTATGAAAACGTGCTGGAACTCTTCAGCCTTCCGGACAAAGACGGTGTATATCTGCATGCCGACGGCATCCCCATCGGCGCTTTCGATCCGGCTTATGCAAATCTGAGAAAGATCATCGCCATGACGGGCTTTTCCTATGTATCGTGCTTTTGTGAAAAATACTTTGGACACGGTTATCCGCAACAGGTAAAATTTTTTGTAGACAGTGTGAATCCGAACGTGCTGATTCCCTGCCACTCCTACAACCCGGAAAGGCTTCTGCCGAAAGACGGCGTTCAGCTCTTGCCGGAGATGTATTGCGCATATACGCTGGAAAACCACGTGTTTTATCGATCAAACGGATTGGAGACCAAATGAATAAACTTCTTGTTTTCTGTATAGATGCCCTGTGCGCAAGCGACGTGGATGCGATGCGCACCATGCCGCACTTTGGGCCGTTTCTCGAGCGCGCCGCCGTCGTAAAGGACATTGAGCCGGTGTGGCCGGCATTGACCTATTGCTGCCACACCTCGATCATCACCGGCTGCTATGTCGACCGGCACGGCATCGCAAACAACGAGGTGATGCGGCGGGGAGGCTACTTTCACCAACCGTGGCATTGCCTGAAAACGGATGTAAAGGTGCCGACGCTTCTGGATTATGCGCGTGAAAACGGGCGCAGCACCTGCTCCCTGTCGTGGCCTGTGTCCGGCGGCGCGGATTACGACATGAATTTTCCGATGATCGTTCCTTACAGCTACACCGGCTGGGAGCCGGAATCCTGGCTTGAAAACACCGCAACCCAACCCCTGATGGAACGCTATTTCTACAAGCATGGTCGCTATCTGAAAGGACCCGACCGCAGCCTCGACTTGTTTACGATGGCGGTGGCGCTGGATATACTGGAAGATGGCGATCAGCCGGACGTCATGCTGGTTAAGATGTGTGACCTGGATGGCAGCCGGCACCTGCACGGGCTGCATAACGAGCCTGTGACAAATCAGCTGCGAAAGCACGACGAGGAGTTTGGCAGCATTGTGGAAGCTTTGCGCCGCAAAGGAACGCTGGAGCAAACCAATCTCGTAATACTGGGCGACCACGGGCAGACCGATATCGAGGATATCATCCACATAAACGTGTTGCTTCGGCAAAACGGCTTCATTCGCACGAATGAAAACGGCGGGCTCGCGTCCTTTGACGCGCTGGTGCATTCGACTGGGCTTGCCGCCTATGTTGAGCTAGGCGATCCGGACGATCTCCCCGTAAAGGCGCGTGTAAAGGCTTTTCTCGACTCGCTCAAGAGTGATCCGCGTTTGCAGCTGGGCTATGTGTGGGACCGCGAAGAGGCAAAGGCCCTGTTCCATGTGGATGGCCCGTTTGATTTTATACTCGAAAGCCGTCTGCCGATCGCTTTTGGAGAACGCTTTGATCTGGAGGATATCTACGGCAGCCGCATCCCCGGCAACCACAAGACAGGCGCGGCAACGCACGGCGGAAGCCCCACGCGCGAGGAACTGACCACGTTTCTGGCGGCTGGCCCGGGGGTCGTCCCCGGAGCGGTGGTCGAGCGGCGTTCCATGGTGGACGAAGCGCCGACGATGGCACGTATGCTCGGGTTTTCCATGCCCGATGCAGACGGCACAGCGATTGAAGAGATCTTAAGGTGACGCTATGCGAATCGAATTGAACCAGCTTACCAAAAGGTTTGGCAAAACAACAGCGGTCAGCGCGCTTTGCGTCACCATACAAAGCGGTCAGCTCATTGCGCTGCTCGGCCCGTCGGGCTGCGGGAAAACGACCATACTCAACATGCTCTCGGGCATATTGCCGGCCAGCGAAGGACGCATCCTGTTTGATGAAAAAGACGTCACCGATCTGCCGCCGCAGAAACGAAACGTCGGCCTGGTTTTTCAAAACTATGCGCTCTACCCGCACATGACGGTGCTTGAAAACGTGTGCTTCCCGCTGGAGATCAAGCGTGTTCCGAAAAAAGAGCGGATCGAGCGGGCAAAAGAGCTTGCGGAGCTGGTGCGAATCTCTGAGCTTCTCAATCGCAAGCCCAGCGAACTGTCCGGCGGCCAGCAGCAGCGGGTCGCCATAGCGCGGGCGCTGGCGAAGAACCCGGAGCTGCTTTTGCTCGACGAGCCGCTTTCCAATCTGGACGCGAAACTGCGCGTCGAAATGCGCGAGGAGATTCTGCGCATCCAGCGCACCTCCAAAGTGACTACCGTATTCGTTACGCACGACCAGGAGGAGGCATCCTCGATCGCGGATGAGATCATTCTGCTCAGGAACGGCGTTTTGCAGCAGCAGGACAGCCCGCGACGGCTGTATGACGAACCGAGCAATTTTTTTGTAGCGGATTTTTTAGGTGCGCCGTCGATCAACAAGTTCTTTGGGACGATGGAGGATGGGGCGTTTCGATTCAACAACTCCGATCGGCGCTACACACTGCCACTTTGCCGCGCGGTTTCAAACGGAACCCCGGCGGTTCTTGCGCTGCGCGCCGAGAGCGTTGTCGTACCCGCGAAGGAAAACGCGCTAAGCGCGCGCGTTCTGGAGCGATACTCGATCAACAAGGACGAGCTCTCCGTTCTTGATTTGGAAGGCCAGCCGTGCAGAGCCTTTATCAGCGGCGACTATCCGCTCGCAATCGGCCAGGAGCTCTTTGTCAGCTTCAAAAAACGCGGCGTGTTTCTATTTGACCAGAACACGGGGGAGCGGCTGTCATGAAGCGACGGTTTACGCAAATGTTGAAACCGGACGGCGAAAAGGTCACAGCCAGAACCTTTCTGGTGCCGGCGGCTTTTTTGGCGCCCTTTCTGACCGGATTGATCATCTTTATGATCTATCCGTTTATCAACGTTCTGCTCATTTCCTTTCAGCAAGATTACCGGATTCTTACCGGCGCATTCAACGGGCTGGGGCTGAAGAACTATCAGGACGTCATTACGGACCCCAACTTTTTGAACGGGCTAAAGAATACGGCGCTCTATACCGCGTTTGTCGTTCCCATCGCCACCGCGCTTTCGCTGCTGATCGCGACGATGCTGAACAACGACATCAAGCTGAAGGCTTTTTTCCAAACCTGCTATTTTTTGCCCATGGTCACCTCGGTCACCGCCATCGGGCTCGTTTGGAAATGGCTCTTCAACTTTGACTACGGCCTGGTCAACTACTTTCTCTCGCTGCTGGGCGTGCAGGCGGTCAACTGGCTCAACAACCCGGTTTACAATCTACCCGCGCTGATCATATACGGCGTGTGGAGCATGATCCCGTTTACCACCATTCTTTTGTTGGCAGGTTTTCAAAATGTAAACCCGCAGTATTACACCGCGGCCCGCGCGGACGGAGCGAAAAACGGAAAGATCTTTATGCGCATCACGCTTCCGTTGCTCGCGCCCACCATCGGGCTGACCTTTATCGTGAATATGATCTCCGCTTCCAAGGTGTTTTCGGAGCTGTTTCCGCTCTTCAACGGCAACCCCGGATCTGCATACTCGCTGTATACGGTGGTATACTACCTCTACGACGCCTTTTTTGTAAAGTGGAAGCTCGGACGCGCGGCGGCGAGCGCCGTCATCCTGTTTTTGATCGTGCTGGTGCTCACGATGATTCAGCTGTTTATGCAGCGGAAATGGAAGAACTATTAAGCCATGAAAAGATTGAAACGGAGTGCCTTATACCTTGTGCTCGCTGTGGGCGCGGCCATCATGGTGCTGCCATTTGTATGGATGCTGCTTTCGTCCTTCAAAACGGCTGCGGAGGTCAACACCACGCCGCCGACGGTTTTCCCGAATCGGTTCACGTTTGAAAACTACCGTTATGCTTTTGAAAAGGCGCCTTTTGCCCGCTATTTCATAAACTCTGTAATCGTTACGGTTGCCTGCGTATGCTTTACGATGTTTACGACGATACTTGCCGCGTTCGCTTTTTCGCGGCTGAAGTTCCCGGGGCGGGATGCCCTCTTTGCGGGGCTCTTGTCGCTTATGATGATCCCGTTTGAAATGCTCATCATAACAAACTATCAAACGGTCGCCGTCAGCTGGAAACTGGTCGATAACCTTTGGGCGCTGATCCTGCCATTTTGTTCGAGTGTCTTTTACACCTATATTTTGCGAAACTTCTTTTTGTCCATACCGGACAGCCTCTATTACTCGGCGCGTGTGGACGGCGCGTCCAATTGGCGGTATCTCTGGCGCGTTATGGTGCCGTTGGCAAAGCCTGCGCTCGCGACGATCGGCCTGCTCAACGCCATCACCTGCTGGAACTCTTTTCTGTGGACGGTGTTGGTTACCAACAACCCGGAATCGCGCACGCTGCCGTTTGGGCTGTATGCGTTTATGACATCCAGCGGCATCCGTTACGAGCGGCTGATGGCAGCGGCGACGATCGTGGTGCTGCCTATGATCCTTCTGTTTATCTGTTTTCGCAAGCAAATTGTCACGGGGGTGTCCCGTGGCGGGCTGAAGGGATAGTTTCCTATGGAAAAACTCATTCCGATCGATATCTTGGCGCACGCCGATTTTTCCGGCCGTATCCGGCGCACGAAGCGAAACCCGGGGCTCGCCGTCTTTGGCACGAGCATCGAACAACTGCGGTCCTTCAATCCGGCGGGAACGCTCCTGCTGGATGCCGGGGATTCCTTTTCAACCACCTTTTGGGGCGGCCGCCCCGCGGTCGGCGGCGTTGCCTTGATCGGCACCGATGCCATGACGCTTGGAAATCATGAATTCGACCGCGGAAAAGATTTTCTGGATGATTGCATCGGCGCGGCTACGTTTCCGGTGCTGTGTGCAAATATCGTGGAGCGGGAGAGCGGGAAACCGATCCCCGGTACGCAGCCGTATGTCCTGCTTGCGCGCCAAGGCATCACGGTCGGGGTGCTCGGCATCACGACAGAGTATACACCATACATGGTAACAGCATCCTCTTTTTCGCCCTACCGGGTGTGCTCGTCGATAGAAGCCTGCCGGCGCTTGATTCCGCAGATGCGGCAAAGGGGCGCGGATATCGTTGTGGTGCTTGCGCATATTCCCTTCTACATCGATGCGGATCATGCCGTTTCCGGAGAGATGATCGATATTTTGAATGATATTCCTCCCGTAGATGTGATGATCGGCGGCCACATTCCGGGTGATTTTGCGGAGCGGGTGAACGGAACCATCGTACTAAAGGGCGGCTTTGCGGGAAAGAGTCTTTGCCACGCGCGGCTTTGGTATGACCGGGAGAACTGCCGGATTCAAAAAAGCTCCTGTCAGGTGCTCCAAACCGACCCCGGCCTCCAAACGCTTCCGGTTTTTCAGGAATATGAAAACCGTGTGACAGATCCGTTTAAAGGATTCTTTGAAGACGTGCTCACCACAACGGACGAGTACTGGAGCATCCGCCTCTCCGCCGAGACAAAGCTCGGCAATTTTCTGGCCGGATGTGTGCAGGAAAGTGCGGCGACGGACATCGCTTACCTCAATGCGACCAGCGCAGGCGGCGCGATCGAACCCGGCCCCGTAACGGCGGAGGATATCACCTCGGTCATGGGGTTTAATGATCCCATTCTGAAAGGCAGCATGACAGGCGCGCAGATTTGGCGGCTGTTTGAGCTGGTGTATGAACCGTCGCGCTTTGGAAACAATGCCGGCATATTTTTCTGCGGACTGATCGTTCGGGTCGACCACACTAAGCCTGCGTTTTCGAAGATACAGGCGATTGCGCTGACGGACGGCACGCCCCTTGATCCGGCGCGGAGCTACACGGTTGCAACCTCTGAGTACATGGCCTCCGGCGGCAACGACACGGGCGACATCGCCCAAACGATCGGCTGGCAGACGACTGGCGTGCGGATCTACGACGCGATCTTCCAATCCATCCGGACGCATGGATGTATGTATGTGTCGCCCGAGCAGCGGCTGCATGAAACGGGCCGCCCGGAAAACGACAACGCACCGTTCTAGGGACTGCGCTGAAAACGCGGCGACCGGAACCGGCGCTTTTCTTGCGGGGTGACCGCCGGCCCCCTAAGCAGGGCCGATGGTTTTACAAAGCCGCTTCGTAAACCGGCAAACATGCGCATCGGGGCATGCTCCGCGCCGCTTGAATCGCGTGGGAGAGGATATGTGTAATGATTCTTGACATTCTCACACAAACCGACTTTGCAGGGGCGATAGAGGAAACCTACCATTGCCCGGGGGCGGCCAGGCTTGCCGCGTTGCTCTCGCGGCAGCGCAAGGAGAACCCATCGGGAACGCTGTTTCTCGATGCGGGGGATGTGCTCTGCGGCGCGCCGATTTGCAATCTGACCGCCGGTGAGCCGGTGATCGACATGCTCAATCGTCTGGGCGTTGACGCGATGACGCTTGGGAACCATGAGTTTGACAACGGCCGCGAAAGTATGCACGCGGTGCTGCAGAGAGCGAATTTTCCGATCCTATGCGCCAATATTCTGGATGCCGCATCGCAGCGGGTTCTGCCCTTTGCCGCACCATATGTGATGCTGGAGCGCCAGGGGATCCACATCGGAATCATCGGCGTAACGACGGCATATACGCCGTTTATGGTCAAGCAGGACCGCTTTACGGACTACACGGTGGTTTCGCCTGCAAAGGTGTTGAATGTGCTTGTTCCCCGGCTCAGGCGCGAGGGCGCGGATATCATCATCGTACTGTCGCATCTGCCCGGCAGCGTTACGAGCGAAGGGGTTTGTACGGGAGAGCTGTTTGAAGTGGCCGGCGAAATCCCGCCGGTGGACGTATTGATCGGCGGACATAACTTCGGCAGCTTTGCTTTCGTGCGGGGAGAAACCGTGTTTGCAAAGGCCGGTTTTTCGGCAAACGACATCGCGCATATTCGATTGGTTTTGGATGCGAACAAGCGGGTGCGATCGCGCAAGGCGCGGCTCTACCGCTTGCTCGGGGCTGAGGCGGAGCCGCTTCAGCCGCGGACCGACATACAGCTTGCGGTAGATCGGGCGATGGCGCCGTATCGTCCGGCGCTGAACGAAGCGCTGGCAGAACTGCCGGCAGCGCTTTCGGTGGACAGCCAGTGCGAATGCGCGCTTGGAAATTTTTATACCGATGCCCTTCGAAAGGCGGCAAATGCGGAGGTCGGAGTGTTCAATGCCACAAGCATGTATGGCTACATGCCTGCCGGCACGGTTACCGCTGAGATGGTCCAGCATGTGATGTGCTTTGACGAGGATATCTTCGCAGGTACAATGCGTGGGCTGCAGCTCAAATGTCTGTTTGAACGCACGTATGAAACCGGACACTGGGCAATGAACCGCGCACTGCAGTTTTCCGGCCTACGCGTAGAGGTGGACACACGAAAGCCGGAGGGGCAACGCGTATGCTCCATCCGTCTGGAGGATGGCCGGCCGTTGCGGCCCGATTCCTATGTGCGCATCGCCACAACCGACTATATCGCCAGCGGCGGAAACAACTATCAGGATATCATGAAGCAAACCGCGTGGGTCAACACGCATATCCGCACACACACATATTTCGTGGATTATTTAAGGGACCGCCGCGTGATACCGCACCAGACGGACGGCCGCCTGCTCAATCTGGATCCCGATTGGCCGTGCGACGATGCCGCGGCCAAGAAAGACGACGCAAATGGCAGCCCCGGCTAAGGAGCGGACGGCCCGATGGAGCTTTCCGGATTTCCGGCCGAACGCATCCGCGATCGAATCATACAACACTGGGATAGAATCATAACTCCTACAGCAAGGAACCGCACACAAAAATCAGCGCGGTTTCTTCCATTTTAACAGGAGTGCGGAATTCACAATGACGACGACCGAACCCGCATTATGCACCAGCGCACCAAGAACCGGATCCAAAATTCCGGTAATGGCGAGCCCGATGGCTGCGAAGTTGAGCGCCATGGAAAAGGTGATGTTCAGTTTGATCGTCGTCATCATCTTTTTTGAAAGCGCGAACAGATGGGGGAGTTCCTTCACCTCGTCGTCCACCAGCACGATATCTGCGGAATCCACGGCAATATCGCTTCCCACGCCGCCCATGGCGATTCCGACGGTCGCTTTTTTCAGCGCCGGTGCGTCGTTGATGCCGTCGCCGATCATGCAGATCTTTTCCTTCCGATGCTGCTGTTGCTCAATCCAGTTCATTTTGTCTTCGGGCAGGCACTCTGCGTGAAATTCCGATATGTCGAGTGTTTTTGCAATCGTACCGGCGGCATTTGGATGGTCGCCGGTGAGAAGAACCGGGCGGACGCCGATTGCGGATAGGCTCCTTATCATCGCTTTGCTCTCGCTGCGAAGCGTATCGGACAACGCGAGAAATCCGGCGTATTCTTCATCGAGTGCGGTGTAAATCAGCGTACAGCCCTGTGAAAGATAAGCCTCCGAACGAACCGATAACTCCGGCGGAAGGCTGATTCCATGCTCCAAAAGCAGGGCAAGGTTACCGGCCAACACGCGCTTGCCTTGCACGTTTGCCTGCACGCCTCGACCGGGAATGATCGAAAAACCGTCGGCTTTTATAAGCGCGTGCGAATACGTTTTTCGATAATCCCGTACCACCGCTTTCCCCAGCGGATGCTCGGACAACGCTTCCGCCGCGGCGCAAAGGGAGAACAGCTGTTGTTCGCTTGGTGTGCTGCCGGCGGGAGCGATTGCCGTCACTGTGGGCGTTCCATAGGTCAGCGTGCCCGTCTTGTCAAACGCCACGGCGGATACCAGGGCAAGCCGTTCCAGCGCATCGCCTTCCCGCACCAAAAAACCGTGTTTCGTCGCGTTTCCGATCGCCGCCATAATAGCGGTCGGCGTAGCCAACACAAGCGCACAGGGACAGAACACCACCAGCACGGTTACCGCTCGAATCACCTGCCCTGAAATCAGCCAGGTCAGTATGGCTGCAGACAGCGCGATGATCACAATCCACGTTGCCCAGCGGTCCGCAAGCCCCACGATCTTCGCTTTTCCCGCGTTTGCCGACTGCACCAGGCGAATCATGCGCTGAATCGAGCTATCTTCGCCAACCTTGACCGCCTTCATTTCAAAAGCGCCAAATTGATTCACCGTCCCGCTCGAAACCGTATCCCCGGGCGCCTTGTCGACCGGAAGGGATTCCCCGGTCATCACAGCCTGGTTTACGGAGGTATGCCCGCTCAGAATCACGCCGTCAACAGGGACTGTCTCCCCGGGAAGCACGCGCAGAATGTCGTCCACCTGAACGTCTTGCGCGGAAACGATCTGTTCGCCGGTTGCGTTCAAAACGCGCGCGGTCTGAGGCGTTAGATGCACCAGTTTTTCGATTCCCGCCCGTGCTTTTGCTACGGTCAGCTCCTCCAGCAGGGCGCCAAGCTGCATGATAAACGCTACTTCTCCGGCGGCAAAGTCCTCGCCGATCATCACGGAAGCAATCAGCGCGATGGAGACCAAAACGTCCGCCTTGATGTTGCATTCGGTAACCAGGCCTATGATGGCCTCCAGAAGAATCGGAACACCGCAAAGGAGGATGGCGACCCAGGCGGTGCTAAACGGAAACGGCTGAAACCCCGTCAGGCTGACAACCAGCGCGATTCCAGACACGGCAAGTAAAACAAGATCCTTCTTTGTTCCGCCCAACTCCAGAAAGGAATTCAGCTTTTTCATGCATGCTTTCATACAACACATCCTTCGCAATAAACCTATAGGGGTATATGTATAAAATAACCGCGCGGTTGCGGATTGTCAAGAGAAGAGCATAAAAAGAAGCAGTCGTTTGCAACTGCTTCGGCTGACTGCGCGGTATGTCATTATTTCATGTTGGCAAAGCGTTCCACCGCTTTGGTGAAGCTTTCGATGGTTTTTTCGGCGTCGCCGTGTCCGATTCCGTCGCGGATGCAGTGCTTGATGTGCCCTTCCAGCACGACCTGCCCGCACTTATGCAGCGCGGATTTGGCGGCGTTTATCTGCGCAAGCACATCCTCGCACGGAACGTCCTGCTCGATCATTCGATCGATTGCCTGCACTTGACCGATAATTTTCCGCAGCCTCGGATGCAGATTTTCCGTATCCATGCACTGTCTCATAAAAGCGCCTCCCATACCATAAGAGGTATATTATTATCATACTGCAAACGGGAGCTTTGTCAATGACAACGCCAAAGGCGGCAGTCCGCGTCGAAAATGGATCGAACGAAACCGGGGGACCAGCCGCTGCCTATGGCGAAGAATTCCAATCCAATGATGGCGGTTCCGGTTGCCATAACCAGGGGTACGCCTGTTCGCAAAATCTGGAATGCAGACGGAGAAAACGGCGAAAACCCCGGCAAATCCGAAAAGGCGTCTGTGAAATAATATATTTCGCACCGTTTTTTCAGATTCTTGCCAAAGAGCGCCTCGCGCCGTATGATAGAATCATACCGGTTATTCTCCGGAAACCATATCGCTTATGGGTGCGAAGGGGCCGGAGGAACAGAGGGGAGCGGTTGCGATGGATCAGGCATTAACGCATGTCGGCGGGCGCGGAGAAGCGCGGATGGTGGACGTCTCCGAAAAGGACGTGACCCATCGCGAGGCGATTGCGGAAAGCTATGTCGTCATGCGGGAGGAGACGCTCGCACTGATTCAAAGCGCAACAACAGCAAAAGGGGATGTGTTTGCCACGGCGCGCATCGCCGGTATCCTTGCGGCGAAGCGTACGAGCGAGTTGATCCCGCTGTGCCATCCCATTGCGCTGACTTCGGTCAAGGTGGATCTCGTCGCCTGCCCTCCGGACCGGGTGCATATCGTCTGCGAAGTGCATTGCGACGAAAAGACCGGCGTGGAGATGGAGGCGCTGACGGCCGCGAGCGTCGCCGCGCTGACTATATACGACATGTGCAAGGCCGTCGATCGCGGCATGGAGATCGTATCCACGCGCTTGCTGCGCAAGAGCGGCGGCAAGAGCGGCCTGTTTGAGCGCGGGGCAGACACCTGAAGCGCGCCGAGCCACAAAGCACGGGGGCATATCATATCGACAGATCGGGTATCGGATGAACGACCGCTTTGGACGGACAATTACATATCTGCGGCTTTCGCTGACGGAGCGCTGCACGCTGCGTTGCGCCTATTGCCGTGCGGACGAGGGCATCTGCCCCAAGCGAAGCGAGCTTTCGCAGGATGCGTTTTTGCGCATCGTGCGCGCGTTTGCCGCGCTTGGCGTGAATAAGGTGCGCCTCACCGGCGGGGAGCCGATGCTGCGGCGCGATCTGATGGGGATCCTCGCTGGTATCCGCCAGATCGGCGGCATCGAGGAGATCGCCATGACGACCAACGGGCAGCACCTGCCGGGCATGAGCCGCGCGCTGAAGGAAGCGGGGCTGGATCGCCTGAATATCAGCGTGGATTCGCTCAAACCCGAACGGTATGCCAGGATCACCGGAGGCGGCTCGCTTGCGCGTGTGCAGACGGGCATCGACGAGGCGCTGGGCGCGGGGTTTGCGCCGATCAAGCTCAACGTCGTGCTGCTGCGAGGGCAAAACGATGACGAGACGGGCGATTTTATCGAGCTGACAAGGGAGCGCCCCATCGACGTTCGCTTTATTGAATACATGCCGCTGGGTCAGACCGACCGCGCGGCGCTTCGCGTCGGTGGCGATGAGCTACTGCGCAAGCACCCGCAGCTACAGGCGCTGGCGCCGCTGTATCGCGGGCAGCCGGCGCGCGACTATCGAATGCCCGGTTATTGCGGCCGCGTCGGTCTGATCGACCCCGTGTCGCACCGCTTCTGCGCGGACTGCAACCGCGTGCGCGTGATGAGCGACGGCATGCTGCGCCCCTGCCTCGGCTCCAACGAGGAGTTTTCACTGCAGGAGGCGCTGCGCCGGGAGGACGACGCCATGCTCCATGAGGTCATCGCGTGCGCGATCGCGCAAAAGCCCAGTACGCACGGTTTCGATGGAGCATTTCAGGCGGAGAAAACCATGAGCCGAATTGGCGGGTAGTTTTGACAGATCAAGAAATATACCACGCGTGGTATAACCAAGGCAAGCCGAATATAGGAGTGATATTGTGGCAAGGATAACATCCATCAACGTCAGCCCGAGCAAGGGAACCTTTAAACAACCGGTCGGACGCGCGGAACTGCGCGTGGATCATGGGACCGTCGGCGACGCGCACGCAGGAAAATGGCACCGGCAGATCAGCCTGCTGGCGCAGGAAAGCATCGATAAGATGACTGCGTTGGGGCTGGGTGGTCTGACGCCCGGTATGTTCGCGGAGAATATTACCACGGAGGGTATTACCCTGCATGCCCTCCCGGTGGGTACGGTGCTGCGACTGGGCTCCTGCCGCGCGGAGGTGACGCAGATCGGCAAGGAGTGCCACCAGCACTGCGAAATCTTTCAGAAGGTCGGGCGCTGTATCATGCCGCACGAGGGCATCTTCGTGCGCGTGCTCACGCCGGGCGAAATCACGGTTGGCGATGAAATCGCGATAGAAGAATAAAAAATAGAAGAATAAATAAGGACTGTTTTCGCGGGCGAAAGCCGCTGTTATCCGCCGTAAAATCCGTTTTTGACGGGATAACCACCGTTGCCTGTCGCCCTTCGGGCTTGCGGTCGGCAAAGGGCGCAGAGAACCCTCCCCTGCGGGGAGAGCTGCTGCGCAGGCAAAGCCGGCTCGATCGAAATCGATGGGCAAGCGCATTTTTAGCATGCAGTTGCGGGCAAAGCCCGCAGTTTTCATCATAATACGCACGCTGCAGGAAGGGAGGAAGTACCGCTGCTTTTTCGAACGCGATTTCAGCATGGGACAACCCGTGACAAAACCGTTGTTTTTTTGAAAAAATAGTGGTATGATGCATGCATGAAGCTCATCGACACAAAGGATGCCGTAGGGCATGTTCTCTGTCATGATCTGACGCGTATCGTTCCCGGCGAATCCAAGGACGCGCAGTTTCGCAAGGGGCACATCGTCACCGAAGAAGACATTCCTATGCTGCTATCCATGGGGAAGGATCACCTCTATGTGTGGGAGGTGGACGAGAACACGCTCCATGAAAACGAGGCGGCAGATGCCCTCGCCGGGCTTTGCGAGAGCGCGCATATGCGCCGCGGAGCGGTAAAGGAAGGGAAGATTGAGCTGTTTGCCACCGAGGACGGCGTGTTCACCGTAGATGTACCCCGCCTCGATGCGCTGAATGAATTGCCGGACATCATGGTGGCTACGCGCCATACCAACAGCCCCGTTCAGGCGGGGGACAAGCTTGGCGGGACGCGGATCATTCCGCTGCTGATCGACCGCCGCCGCATCGAGGAGGCGCGTGCCCTCGTGGGGCCGGAGCCGCTGATGAAGCTTACGCCCTACCGCAAGGGACTGAAGGCGGGGATCGTAGTCACCGGCAACGAGGTGTTTCACGGCAGGATCGTCGATCAATTTACCCCGGTGGTGGAGCGTAAGCTCGCCGCGCTGGGCGTGCGGCTGGCCGAGCGCCGCGTGAGCGACGATACGACGGAGCACATCGTCCGCGCGATCGGGCAGGTCCGGCAAAGCGGCGTCGATCTCGTGCTCTGCACGGGCGGCATGAGCGTGGATCCGGATGATCGCACACCCGCCGCCATCCGCGACAGCGGGGCGCACATCGTTACCTACGGTGCGCCGGTGTTGCCGGGGGCGATGTTTCTGCTGGGGTACTACGACGACGGCGTACCCGTGATGGGGCTGCCGGGCTGCGTGATGTATTCCCGGGCGTCGATCTTCGACATCGTCTTGCCGCGCGTGGTCGCAGGGATGCGCCTTTCGCGCAGGGATCTGACGCGGCTCGGAAACGGCGGGCTCTGCCTGCAGTGCGACGTCTGCACATACCCCAACTGCGGGTTTGGCAAGGAGTAGGGCGCACGCGGCATTTGTTTCTTCCGTGCCGATCCTGGTTTTCTGTGATGGTTCACGCGCTTTCTTGCGCGTACCATATATCAAATCATCTGAGAGGATTGCACAAACATGAAGAAATGGATTGCCCTGATCTGTGCCGTCGTTATGATGGCGATGCTTGGCGCATGTGCTGCGACGCAGACGCCGGCCGCGACCGAAGCGCCGGTGGCAACGGAAGTGCCCGCTGCGACGGAAGTGCCGGCCGACACGCCCGAACCGACGGAAGCGCCGCTGGAGGCTGCGGAGGTGCAGCTGTTCATCGCGGCGAGCCTCGAGGGCGCGTTTAAGGAGATTATTCCGCTCTACAATGAAACGCAGCCGAACGTCGTGATCACCTACAATGCGGATAGCTCCGGCACCTTGCTCACCCAGGTGCAGGAGGGCTTTGCCTGCGATGTCTTCTTCTCGGCCGCAGTCAGCCAGATCAAGACGCTGGATGAGCAGGGCTACATGATCGCGGGAACCCGCGTCGATCTGCTCTGCAATAAGCTCGCGCTGATCACGCCAAAGGATAGCGGCACGGCCGTAACCGGCTTTGCCGATATGGCCAAAGCCAAGAGCATCGCGCTTGCCGACGGCAGCGTGCCCGCGGGCAAGTACACGCGCCAGCTGCTGATCAACCTCGGCGTGCTCGACGGCGCGAAGGCCGCCGCGGACTACACGACGGCGGAGGTCTCCGAGGCGCTCGGCGGCGTGGAAATCAACGAGTGCGGCAACGTCAGCAAGGTGAAGGAAGCGGTCAAGGAAGGCTCCAACGAGATCGGGACCGTGTACTACTCGGATGCATATTCGGTCAAGGACGATGTGGATATCATCGAGGTTGCGGACACTTCGCTTACCGGCGAGATCCTCTATCCCGTCTGCCGCGTGAACAACCCCGAGGCGACGGCGGCGCAGACCGCGGCTGCGGATGACTTCCTCGCGTTCCTTCAGACGGACGCGGTGAAGGCGATCTTCGAAAAGTACATGTTCATCATCAACGGCTGATCCAACACCGGCCGATAGGGGAACATCGACTGCCCGCCGTTCCATCGCATTGGCGGCGGGCAGAATCATATCGATGGATTTGTTTTTTGCGAGCTTTAGACAGACAGAGCCATCATCCGAAAGGAGGCGGAGCATGCAGGAGGTTTTGGATATTCTCGGGACGCTCGACTACAGCCCGCTCTGGATCTCGCTCAAGACGGGGCTGGTTGCGACCGTCATCTGCTTCTTCCTCGGCGTGTGGACTGCGCGCGCCGTCATGCGCATGGGCAAGCGAGCCAAGGCGTTTGTAGACGGCCTGCTGACGCTGCCGATGGTGCTGCCGCCGACGGTGGCCGGCTTTTTCCTGCTGATCATCTTCAGCCTTCGCCGCCCGATCGGCTCGTTTTTGTATCAGGAGTTTTCGATCAAGGTGGTGCAGACGTGGCTCGGGTGCATCCTTGCGGCGAGCGTAATCGCCTTCCCGCTGATGTATCGCAATGCGCGCGCCGCCTTTGAGCAAGTGGATATCGAGCTTATCTATGCCGGGCGTACACTCGGCATGAGTGAGCGCAGGATCTTTTGGCGCGTGGTGCTGCCCTCCGCGGGGCCGGGAGTCGTCAGCGGAACCATCCTTACCTTCGCCCGCGCGCTCGGCGAATACGGCGCAACCAGCATGCTCGCGGGAAACATTGCCGGAAAGACCGGCACCATCTCCCAGCGCATCGCGATGGTGATTCAAAACGGGGATTATCTCACGGCGGGGATCTGGGTTGCGATCATACTGCTGATCTCGTTTGGCATCGTGGTGCTGATGAATCTCTTTGCCGACTCCAGACTCAAGCATATTAAAAAGTGGTAGCTGACGCGCGCCGACGCTTCGGGGGAACACGGCCAGATCGGAGAATGCATGTCTTTATCGGTTCATATCATCAAACGCCTGCAGGGGTTCACGCTGAATGTCTCCCTGGAGGCAGAGGCGGGCGTGACCGCGCTGCTCGGCGCCTCAGGCAGCGGAAAAAGCATGACGCTGCGCTGCATCGCCGGCGTGGAGAAGCCCGATGAAGGGTCTATCGTACTCGACGGGCGCGTGCTCTACGACGCAAAGCGAAGGATCGATCTGCCGCCGCAGGAGCGCCGGGTCGGATATCTGTTTCAGCGCTATGCGCTCTTTCCCAGCATGACGGTGCTGCAAAATATCGACGCAGGCCTTTCGCGGGAGCGGGACGCGCGCGTGCGGAAGGACCGGCGCGAGAGCCTGATCTCCCGCTTTCGGCTCGGCGGGCTGGAGGAGCGGTATCCGCGCGAACTCTCCGGCGGGCAGATGCAGCGCGTGGCGCTCTGCCGCATGCTCGCGGGCGAGCCGGAGGCGATCCTGCTCGACGAGCCGTTTGCCGCGCTGGACAGCCACCTCAGATGGCAGCTCGAGGCGGAGGTTCGGGACACGCTGCGCGCGTTTCCGGGCGTTGCACTGCTGGTTTCCCATGATCGCGGTGAAGTCTACCGTATGAGCGAACGCGTCTGCGTGCTCAACGCGGGCGCATCCGAGCCGCCGGCCGATACGACGGACCTGTTCGCACGGCCGCGCACACTGCAGGCGGCGTTGATCACCGGCTGCAAAAACTGCGTGCCCGCGCAGCTGGGGGCGGATGGGCTGCTGCGCGTGCCGGAGTGGAACGCGGCGCTCGCCTGCAGCGGCGCTCAGGGGCAACCCGTAACCCATGCGGGTATCCGCGCACACTACATCGAGCCATGCGCGCCGGATGCGGAGAACGCGCTGCTCTGCGGCGTGGAAGCCGCGGCGGACGATGTGTTTTCGCGCATTCTGACGCTGCGGCCGGCCGGCGCATCCGGGACGATCCGCGTGGAGCTCGATCGCGCGGTGGGCGCTGCATACAGGGCGGGGGACGAAGCCTGGTTCCGGCTGCCGAAGGAGGCGCTTATGCTGCTGCGTGAAACGCACGAATCATAGGCGCGCAGGCGCGCGGCGTGGTATACTGAAACATATCCGACAGGCGGTATTTTGGGAAAAGGAGCGGCAGATATGTTTCAGGCATCCGTCATCACGGTCAGCGATAAAGGGTTTTCCGGTGAGCGCGAGGATACCGCGGGTCCGCTTGCGGCAAAGCTGCTGCGGGATGCAGGCTACGAGGTGGTCGCCACCGTCATCGTGCCGGACGAGCAGCCGTACATCGAGGCGGAGCTGCGCCGGCATGCGGACGAGTTGGGTGCGAACCTGATTCTTACAAGCGGGGGGACGGGGTTCTCCAAGCGGGATGTTACGCCGGAGGCGACGCTGGCCGTCTGCGAGCGGATGGCGCCCGGCATTCCGGAGGCGATGCGCGCGTATTGCCTGCAAATCACGAACCGCGCGATGCTCTCCCGCGCGCAGGCGGGGCTGTATCACGACGCGTTGATCGTCAACCTGCCCGGCAGCCCCAAGGCGGTTCGTGAAAATCTCGAGCCTGTGCTGCCTGCGTTGGAGCATGGCCTTTGCATGCTGCTCGGCACAAAGAATGAGTGTGCCGCGGAGCAAACGGTGCGCGTCTGACCGAGGGGGGTAGAGCAAATTCACATGCGCGATATGAAAGAAAAACATCGAGCGCCCTTGATCGGAGCGCTCGATGGTTTCTTTTGCTATTGTGCCGCTGGGGTCAGGCGCTCTGCGGAACGCCCTGATACTGCGCATCGCCAAATGCGAGAATGTAGTAAAAGATGATGCTCAGGAAGATGAGCCCAACCGCGAAGCCGCCGCCTTTTCCGAAGGCTTTTGCCAGTTTGACCATAGTGATGATGGCAAACACGATGTTTGCGATCGGGATCAGCAGAAACAGAAACTTCCAGCCGTTTCCCCACGTGATCTTGAAGAGCACATAGACGTTGTAGAACGGGATGATCGCCGCCCAGCCGGGCTCGCCCGCCTTCTCGAAGATCTTCCACATGGCGACGATGCCGAGGATCGAGATCGCAATGCTCAGCCAGGTTACGCCCGGGCTGGGTTCATATGCATATTCGTAATAGAAGTTTTCCATGGATGATTACCCCCCTTTTTGATTTCCTTGGAACTGACTCTATCATATCATTTCAACGAAAAAAGAGGAAGCAGCAACTGTGTGTTCATCACAGTTTTCATCCTCTTTTTGCTGCCGCATGCCCCAAGCGCAGCGTGGTTATGCGCCGCTACAGCGAAAGCCCGAATAGATCCATCGCGTTTTGATGCGTTGCGGCGGCTGCCTCTTCGGGGGCGATGCCGCGCACAGACGCGAGCTTCTCCAGCGTAAGGTACAGGTTGAGCGGGCTGTTGCGTTTACCGCGGTGCGGTTCCGGCGTCATGTAAGGGCAGTCGGTTTCGATGACGAGCCGCGAAAGCGGCAGCTTCTCGGCAATGGCGCGTTGCTTGACAGCGTTTTTAAACGTCAGCGCTCCGCCGAAAGCGATGTAGAAGCCCATGTCGATATACCGCACGGCATCCTCATAGCTGCCGGAGTAGCAGTGCAGCACGCCGCTCAAACGGCCTTTCCGCGCCAAAAGCATGGCCATCACGTCGCCATGCGCCTCGCGGTCGTGGATGATGACCGGTTTTTTTGCGGCGATCGCAAGGTCGAGCTGGCTTGCAAAGGCCTCGCGCTGCGCTTCGCGCGGGGAAAAGTCATAGTGATAATCCAGCCCGATCTCGCCTACGGCGACGATCTTTTTCTGCTCCAGCGCGCGTGCAACGCGAAGCAGGTTTGCATGGTCTGCGCTGCTTGCAGAGTGCGGGTGGATGCCCGCGCTGCCGTAGACGTGGTCATAGAGCAGCGTGAGTGCCTGCACCTTCGGGATGTCCTTCGCTTCGACGCAGGCTTCTACAAAGCCGCAGACGCCCGCCTCGGGAAGCGAGGCGATCAGCGCGCTGCGATCCGGGTCAAACTGGTCGTCGAGCAGGTGCGCGTGGGTATCGAATAGCTGCATAGTCGTTCCGTCCGGTCTTTCAAAATTCAAATTCAGGTGCGATCCATCGGGCCGTATGCCGCACCCTGCTGCGTCAGATCGAGATCCATCAGGATCTCGTCGTAATAGGTGCCGCGCACATTGATGCGCGCCCGGTGCCGCCCGATCTCGGCAAAGCCGAAGCGTTGATAGAGCGCGATGGCGCGCTCGTTGCCCGCGCGCACCTCGAGCGAGAGCATGCGCAGCTCGCCCGTGCTCCTGGCAAAGTCGATCATCGCCTGCATGGCGATGCCGCCGATTCCAAGCCCCCAATAAGCGCGCTTGATCGAGATGGCGATGCCTGCGGCATGCGCGATTCGCGGCCGGCCCGCTGCGCGCACATCGCAAACGAGCACGATCTCGCCATCCACCGTGCCGATGAACATCTTCGAATGCGGCGCGCTCAGAGTCTCGGCGATCCAGCGCTGCTCGCTTTCGAGCGTCAGCCCGGCAATGCCGTCCTCATCGGCCAGTAGAAAATCCGTCTCACTGCCGACGGTCTTGAGAAAGTCGATCAGCGTCTGCGCATCGGAAAGCGCCGGATCACGCAAGGTCAGCGTGCGCCCGTCTTTGAGGATATGCTCGGACATGTGGGCCTCCTTTTCTACGTCAGCGAACCTTCAGCCCGCTCTCCATCCCGGCCAGCGTGGTCAGCGCGGAGAGATTCTCGTCCGCGGCGTCGGAGGCGCAGAGGATCATGCCCCGGCTCTCCACACCGCAGAGTGTGACGGGCTTAAGGTTTGCCACGAGCACCACCGTTTTGCCGACGAGGTCCTCCGGCGCGTACCATTGCTTGATGCCCGATACGACGGTGCGCGTTTCAGAGCCGACCTCCAGCGTCAGCTTGAGCAGCTTCTTGCTTTTTTTGATCTCCTCGCAGGCGATCACCTTGGCCAGCCGCAGGTCGATTTTGGCAAAGTCGTCGTATGCGATCTCGGCGGGGGGCAGATCCTCCTCCGGCTCCGGTTGAGGCGGCTCCGCAGTCGGCGCAGGGGCGGCTTTCGCTTTTTCCGCTTCGGCGGCAAAGTAAGCAAGCTCCGCCTCCGCGTCGATGCGCGGGAAGAGCGCCTCGCCCTTGCGCACCTGCGTGCCGGGGATGCTGCCGCCCCACGCGACAGACGCGTAGTCGGCCCGATCGCCGGAGATGCCGAGCTGGTCAAACATCTTCTGCGGTGTGCGCGTGAGAAACGGCGTGAGCAGAATCGCGACGATGCGCAGGCTCTCCGCGAGGTTGTAGAGTACGCTTTTGAGCCGTCCGCGCCCTTCCTCGCTCTTGGCGAGCGTCCATGGCGCGGTCATGTCGATGTATTTGTTGCAGGCGCCGACGAGCTTCCAGATCTCCGCCAGCGCGTCTGGAATATGCAGCTCGGTCATCTGCGCGTCTACCTTCTCCGGCAGTGAGCGCGCGAGCGCGATCAGCGCTTCGTCCTCCGGCGCGGAGGCGTCCGGCGCGGGCAGCACGCCGCCGAAGTACTTATCGATCATGGCGACCGTGCGGCTGAGCAGGTTGCCTAGGTCGTTTGCCAGGTCGGTGTTGATGCGCGCAATCAGCGCTTCGTTGGAGAAGGTTCCGTCGGAACCGAACGGCACCTCGCGCAGCAGGAAATAGCGGATCGCGTCCACGCCGTAGCGCGCGCAGAGCTGCACCGGGTCGACGACGTTGCCCTTCGACTTGCTCATCTTGCCGCCGTCGAGCACGAGCCAGCCATGACCAAACACCTGCTTTGGCAGCGGCTCGCCGAGCGCCATGAGCATGATCGGCCAGATGATCGTGTGAAAGCGTACGATCTCTTTGCCGACGATGTGCACGTTTGCCGGCCAAAATTTGCGATAGAGCGTGTCGTCCTCGCTGCCCCAGCCGAGCGCGGTGATGTAGTTGCTCAGCGCGTCCAGCCAGACATAGACGACGTGCTTTTCGTCGAAATCGACAGGGATGCCCCATGTGAAGCTCGTGCGGCTTACGCAGAGATCCTCAAGGCCGGGCAGGAGGAAGTTTTGCAGCATCTCGTTTGTGCGGCTGTTTGGCTGGATGAATGTCGGGTTATCCTGAATATACCGGATCAGCCGGTCGGCGTACTTCGAGAGGCGGAAGAAGTAGCTCTCTTCCTCCACGAGCTCCACGGGACCGCCGCAGTCCGGACAGACGCCGCCCGCCTCCTCGATCTGGCGCTCGAGCCAGAAGCTCTCGCAGGGCGTACAATAGTGGCCGGTATACTTCGACTTGTAGATGTCACCCTGCTCATAGAGCTTGCGGAAGATCTTCTGAACGGCCTTGATATGGTAGTCGTCCGTGGTGCGGATGAACTTGTCGTAGGAGATGTCCAGCAGCTTCCAGAGATCCTTGAACCCCGCGACGATCCGGTCGACATACGCCTGCGGCGTAACGCCCGCGGCTTTGGCCTTTCGCTCGATCTTCTGGCCGTGCTCGTCCGAACCGGTCAGGAAGAACGTCTCGTCGCCGCGCTGCCGGTGATAGCGCGCGATGGCATCTGTGGCGACGGTGCTGTAAGCATGGCCGATGTGCAGGCTCGCGCTGGGGTAGTAGATTGGGGTTGTGATGTAAAACGTCTTTTTCTCGTCCATAGAGGTGCCCTCCCATGCTGCAAATCAAAAATCGGTTTCGCGCAAGTATACGTAAAAATAAAACGCATGCCGCCCTCGTGTAAGGACGGCACGCGCAAAGAACGAGCCGAAAAACCACCTTACTTCCCCAAGACGCGGGGGCATAAGTTTCCGCTGTATCGGGCGGAGACCCGCTGCGGCTCAGGCAAATGGGGCGTTCACCGCGAGGAGCTCGGGAGCCATGTTCGCAAAGCGTGCGATTTCGGGCTTTCACCTGACCCCGAATCTCTCTGTAAACGCACGGGATTGCTACTCTTTCCGTCATTGCTCATATCGTTCTATTAGCGTACCATCTGGAACGGAAGGTTGTCAAGAGCGCGCGTTCGTGCTAAGATAGGTGGGATTTCTTCCGATATTCGTTTAAGGGGGAGCTATGTTCGTCGTTGCGGGGCTCGGCAATCCGGGGCTGCTCTACAGGCGCACGCGCCATAACGCGGGCTTTCAGGCGCTGGATGCGCTGGCGGATTCGCTCGGCGTTCGGCTGAGCAAGCGCGGCTTTTCAGGCGATTACGGCGAGGGCGCCTATTGCGGCGAGCGCGTGGTGCTCATCAAGCCCAGAACGTATATGAATCTCTCGGGCGATTGCATTCGCGAGGTGCTCCATTTTTACAAGTGCCCCGTTGAGAACCTCGTCGTGCTCTACGACGATATCGAGCTCCCGGTCGGCGCTCTGCGCATCCGCGACAAGGGCGGTGCAGGCACGCACAACGGCATGCGCTCCATCATCGCCAGCCTCGGCAGCGAGTGCTTTCCCCGCGTGCGCATCGGCGTGGGCAACCGAACCGGCGCAGACTTGAAGAAATACGTGCTCGGAAAGCCCGGCAGGGATGAGCAGGCGGAGCTTGGCCGCGCGTTTCAGGACGCGGCGGACGCGGTCTGCCTGATTCTGCAAGGGAAGCTTACACAGGCGCAGGCCGAGTACAACAAACGGCACATCGGCGGGACAAAGGCGGACTAACCACCGCCCGCGCCCCGGCTGCAGAGAAGGGTAACGGGGGGACGCTTGACGCCGGGTATGAATCAAAACTCCATATTGCATCTGCTTGATTCCGCGACGGATTACCAGCGCATGCGCGGTGCGCTGGAGGGGGGCAAAGGCCCGGTCGCGGCGTTTGGCGTGGCCGCGAACGCAAAGGCGCACCTCTGCGCCTGCCTCGCGCAGACGCGGCAGGTGCTGGTTGTGACCGCAACCGACGTTACCGCCGCGCAGATCTACGAAAGCGCGCGGCTCCTTGGCGTGCGCGCGGAGCTGTTTTTGCCGCGGGAAACGCCGCTGACCTATGTGCACGCTGCTTCAGGCGAGGGCAGAAGCGCGCGCATTTCAGCGCTTTGTACGCTGCTCGACGGGGTACCCTGCGTGGTAGCCGCCAGTGCCGCCGCGCTCATGCAGGCGCTCGCGCCAAAAGGCGCGTTTGCCAACAGCAGGATTTTGCTTGCCGCCGGGGATACGCTGGAGCCGCGGATGCTGGTCGAGAAGCTGGTCAGCGCGGGGTACGAACGGGTGGAGAT
>JAEWQH010000103.1 GCA_023399275.1 Bacillota bacterium | reverse complement strand
GGGCTTTGGCAAGGCGCAGTTGATCCTCTTTGGCGTCAACCTGGCGCTCATCACGGCCGGCATGATCGTTGCTGGGCTCGGCTGGTGGTCTTTGTTGATCGCCGTAGCGGTCAGCCTGCTCGATCTGCTGCCCGTCATCGGCAGCGGCGTCGTGCTGGTGCCATGGGCGGTCATCGCGCTGATCGCGAAAAACCCGCATATGGCGATCTCGGTCGGCGCGACTTACATCGCCATGGTGGTGCTGCGGATGATCCTCGACCCCGTCATCACGGGAAAAAGCGTGGGGCTTTCGCCGTGGATCACGCTGTTGGCTTCGGTTGGCGGACTGTTGCTCTTCGGCGGCGCGGGCATGATACTCGGCCCCGTCATCGCCGCCGTGGCCAATGTGCTCTTCCGCGTTTTCTTTCCGAGACGGACGCAGGGGCCAAGCGGTCCGGCGCAGCCTCCGCCGGAGGGGCAAACGCATGAACGGCAGGAAACGAAAGGACCATCTACCTGAAAGGAGAACGATCGTATGTTTTGGAATTTTATCAGTTGGCTGATCATCGGCGCGCTCATCGGCTGGGTTGCCAGCAAGATCATGAAGGGCAAGGGAGGACTGCTGCGCAATATCATCGTCGGCATCGCGGGCGGCGTGCTGGGCGGATGGCTCTCGAGCTATGTCGGCATCGGCTCCGGAAACGCCTGGTCGATCGGCGGATTTCTCATCGCGCTTGGCGGCGCGTGTCTATTGATCTTCCTCAGCAGGCTGATCATCGGCAAACGCTGACGTACCTATTCTCGAGCGTGAAAAAGCGGGTCGCTGTTTGGGCGGCCCGCTTGCTTTTTTGACGCGCTTGACGCGGTTACTCGATGCCGGTCACATCGTCGTCCAGCACGACGGCAACGAGCATATTGCCCTTGCCGGCGCGCGGCTCGATACGCACCTCCGAAGTATGGATCTGCGTGCGTTCGCCGTGCCGCTGGAGCAGCGTGATCGTCCGCGGCTGCGTGAGTACCGCCACGGCGGCGATGCAGGTGCCGTTCGAACCGTTTTTCTTGAGGTCGAAGGTCTTGAGGCCCTTGCCGTTTCGGCCCTGCAGGTCGTAGTCGAACATCGGAGAGCGCTTGCCAAAGCCTTTGTCGGTGATGGTCAGCACCTCGGCGTCCTCCGGTACGAGCGAGGCGAAGACCACCTCGTCGCCCTTGTCAAGTTTGATGCATTTCACGCCGCCCGAGACGCGGCCCATGGCGGGGACGGTATCCGCCGCAAAGCGGATGCTCATGCCGCGCTTGGTGACCAGCAGGAGCGGCTTTGGTTCGTATTTTTCGATTGCCAGCACGCGGTCCTTATCCCGCAGGGCGACCGCGGCGGTGCGTTTGGCGCGTACGCGATACTCGGAAGCGGCTGTGCGCTTGACGTTGCCCTCCCGCAGGTAGAAGAGGTAGTCGCCCTCCTCCTCGTCGGGACAGAGCGCGATGATCCGCTCGTTCTTCTCAAACGGCAGCAGTGCGGCGAGGTTTGCCGCGCGCGCGGTGGCGCGTGTTTCCGGCAGTTCCTCCACTGCGAGCGAGAGCAGCGCGCCCTGATCGGTAAACAGGCGGATGCGCCGGTTGGAGCGCGTCTCAAGTACAAACAACGGCTTGTCCTCCGAGATGGCGGTGAGCGAAAATGCCTTGGTCGGCATGCGGCGCACCTTCAACCCCTCGCAGACGCAGACGGTGACGTCTTCGACCACGGCGAGGTCTTCCGCTTCGTCGATCGGCGCTTCGTCGCAGGCGACAAACGTCGTCCTGCGCGGGAGCGCGAGCTGCTCGCGGATTTCGCCGAGTTCCTTCTTGATCAGCGCGAGCAGCTTCTTTTCGCTGGCGAGGATGCCGCGCAGCTCCTCGATGAGCCGCACCACCTCGGCGTACTCGCGCTTGATGGTGACGAGTTCCATGTTGGTCAGCCGCTGGAGCCGCAGATCGAGAATCGCCTGCGCCTGCGCCTCGGAGAGCGAGAAGGTCTTCATCAGTCCCTCGCGCGCTTCCTTTGGCGACTTGCTCGCGCGAATGAGCGCGATGACCGCGTCGAGATGATCCACGGCGATCATCAGCCCGACCAGGATGTGCTCGCGGCGCAGCGCCGCGTCCAGCTCAAACTGGGTGCGACGCGTGACCACGTTTCGCTGGTGGCGGATATAGTGCGCGATGATCTGCTTGAGGTTCATCTGCTGCGGCTTGCCTTCCGCGATGGCGACCATGTTGACGCCAAACGTCATCTGCAGATCGGAATACTTGAAGAGATACTGCAAAATGCGCTCCGGATCGCCGTCCTTCTTGATCTCTATGACGGCGCGCATGCCGGCGCGGTCGCTCTCGTCGCGAATATCGGCAATGCCGGAGAAGATCGCCTTCTTCTCCTGGCTGACGGCGAGGATCTTCTCGAGCATGTTGGCCTTGTTGACCTGGTAGGGCAATTCGGTGATGACGATCAGCGTCTTGCCGTTTTTCAGTTCTTCAAAGTGCGTCTTTGCGCGCATATAGATCTTGCCGCGCCCGGTACGGTAGGCCTGCTCGACCTCGGAGGACTCCAGCAGAAAGCCGCCTGTGGGAAAGTCTGGCGCGGGGATGATCCGCATGAGTTCTTCCAGCGTGATGCGCGGGTTCTCCATCACCGCGATGACGGCGTTGATCGTCTCCACGGGGTTATGCGGGGGGATGTTGGTCGCCAGGCCGACCGCGATGCCGCTTGCGCCGTTGACCAGCAGGTTGGGAAAGCGACCGGGCAGCAGATCCGGCTCCTTGAGCGTATCGTCGAAATTGAACGAAAACGGAACGGTGTCCTTCTCGATATCCCGCAGCAGCTGCATGGCGGCGTCCGTCATGCGTGCCTCGGTGTAGCGCATAGCTGCGGCGCTGTCTCCGTCCACACTGCCGAAGTTGCCGTGACCGTCCACCAGCGGGACGCACATGTTGTATGGCTGCGCCATGCGCACCATCGCGTCGTAGACGGAGCTGTCGCCGTGGGGGTGGTATTTGCCGAGGCAGTCGCCGACGATACGCGCGCTCTTTCGGTGCGGCTTATCCGGCGTCAGCCCCAGTTCGAGCATGGTGTAGAGGATGCGCCGCTGCACGGGCTTAAGGCCGTCCTCCACGCGCGGCAGCGCGCGCTCGAGGATAACATGCTCAGCGTAGGGCATCATGGACTGGTGCATGACCTCGTCCATATTGCGCTGGATGATCTTCTCCAGCTTGAGTTGTTCGGGTGCTTTCGGCATATCAAGATTTCCTTATCGTCGATCGATCGTGTCCGCCTGCTGCGGAGGTGTTAATCCTTCAGCTTTTCAAACATATCGGCTGCATTTTTGTTGAAATCCGCGTTTTCAAAGATGTATTCCTTGCGGGACTGAACCTTGTCGCCCATGAGTACGGTGACGAGATGCTCCACATCCGCCGCGTCCTCGATGGTCACGCGGATCAGCGCGCGGCCGTCCGGATTCATGGTCGTTTCCCAAAGCTGCTCCGGGTTCATCTCGCCGAGGCCTTTATAGCGCTGGATCGTGTACCCTTTGCCGACGGACTTGATCGCGGCGCGCAGTTCTTCGTCGTCGTAGCAATAGACGCGCTTTGTGTCCTTCTGCACCTTGTAGAGCGGGGAGAGGCCGATGTAAACATGCCCTTCGGTGATGAGCTCCTTCATGTACCGGTAGAAGAACGTCAGCAGGATGGCGCGGATGTGCGCGCCGTCCTGATCCGCATCCGAGAGGATGATGATCTTGTCGTACTTGAGCGACGAGATGTCGAAGTCCTCGCCGATGCCGGTGCCGACCGCTGTGATGATGGAGCGGAACTCCTCGTTTTGCAGCACCTGGTCGATGCGCTTCTTTTCGACGTTGAGCGGCTTGCCGCGCAGCGGCAGAATCGCCTGAAACTTCCTGTCGCGCCCCTGTTTGGCGGAGCCGCCGGCGCTGTCTCCCTCGACGAGGAAGAGCTCGTTTTTGCTGTAGTCCCGTCCGGTGCAGCTCGAGAGCTTGCCTACGAGCGGCGCATTTTCGAGCTTGTTCTTCTCGCGCGCGGTGGCTTTCGCCTTGCGTGCTGCTTCGCGCACCTTGGCTGCCTTGACTGCTTTTTCCGCGATGGCGGCCGCGGTCTCGCCGTTTTTGAGATCCTCGAGAAACGGCGCGAGCTGCTCGGCGACGACGGCCTCCACTGCGGGGCGCGCCTCGGTGTTGCCGAGCTTGGTCTTGGTCTGCCCCTCAAACTGGATGGTGCGCATCTTTAGCGAGAGCACGGCGGTGATCCCCTCGCGAAAATCCTCGCCGGAGAGCGGCGCGTCCTTATCCTTGAGGTAGCCCGCCTTGCGGCAGTAGTCGTTGAGCACCTTGGTCAGCGCCGCCTTGAGGCCTGTCTCATGCGTGCCACCCTCGGTGGTGGGGATGTTGTTGACGTAGGAGAAGATGTTGTCCGCATAGCCGTCGTTGTGCTGAATGGCGGCTTCAACAAAGATGCCGCCGGAGGTGCCGGAGAAGTGGATCGGCGGCGTGTAGAGCGGCGTTTTGTCGCCGTTGAGGTAGCTGACAAAGTCGCTTAGCCCGCCGTTGAACTGATATTCCACCTTCTTCTGGTGGCCGGCGTGCTCATCGGTGAGGATCATCTTCGTGCCGCGGTTGAGGTACGCCAGTTCACGGATGCGCTTGGCGATGATATCGTAGCTCATCTCAACGGTTTCAAATACGCGCGCGTCGGGCAAAAAATGCACGCTCGTGCCCTGCCGGCGCGTGCGGCCGGCCTCTGCAAGCGGAGCCGCCGCTTTGCCGGAGATGATCTTGCCCGTCTCATCCGGTTCGCTGGTGAAGCGCATCTGATACAGCCGCCCGTCGGTCGCAACCTCGACCTCCACCCACTCGGACAGCGCGTTGACGACCGATGCGCCCACGCCGTGCAGCCCGCCGGAGAAGCCATACGAGTCGTTGCCGAACTTGCCGCCTGCGTGCAGCTGTGTGAACACGACCTCCACGCCGGAGACGCCCATCTTCTCGTGGATCTGCACGGGGATGCCGCGGCCGTTATCCGTAACGGTGACGGAGTTGTCCCGGTGGAGCGTGACGGCGATCTCGTTTGCATAGCCGTTGGCCGCCTCGTCGATGGCGTTGTCTATGATCTCCCAAAGCAGGTGGTGCAAGCCGCGCTGCCCTGTGGAGCCGATGTACATGCCGGGGCGCATGCGGACCGCGTCCAGCCCCTCCATGATCTTGATTTTGTCTACGGTGTAATCCGATGCCATAGAGACTCCCATTCCGTTTGCGAAAATATCCGGCGGCGCGGCACAACCGGCCCGCAGCCGAACGCAAAGAACCCCGGCAAAGGCGATCAATCCCGCCGATACAGCGGACTTTGCCGGTGGATTCTGACGATAAGCACCATATCTGGCGCAAGGATAGAGAGAGTATACCATAATTTGTGGAGCGCGGGAACCCATGTGGGCGTGCAAACGAAGCAGCATGCGTACAAACATACGTTTATTTTCAGAAAATTCAAAATAAGTTGGTAAAAAATACATGAAAGTGGTGACAAATGGGGGAATGTGGTGTATACTCAACGTAAGTCTGGGGGAAGTGTATCCTTATATTTAACGAGCGCCGCCCGGAAAAGGAGGAAAACGCGTGCTGATCGGTTCATTCGAGCATATGCTGGACGCAAAAGGCCGCGTATTCATCCCGGCGAAATGGCGCGAAACCATCGGCGATACGCTCGTCATCACGCTCGGATTGCTCGAAACGACGAGCGCCGCGTGCCTTTCGGGCATGTCTCTCGAGGAGTGGGAGCGCTTTTCGCACAAACTCTCTGCGCTGCCGGTGACCGACGCGAGGGGTCAGGCCATCCGCAGGAGGCTATACTCCATGGCGGCTGCCTGCGAGGTGGATAAGCAGGGGCGCATCCTCATCCCCGCGCAGCTGCGTGAGCTGACGGGGCTGACAAAGGACGCCACGCTGATCGGCGTCGGCGAGCGTGTTGAAATCTGGAATCCTGAGGCGCTCGCGGCATACAACGCCGCTTGCGAAGAGAACTACGGAGATGCGTTGGAGCATCTGGCGGCGCTCGGCATATGAGCGAGCAGTTTTCACATGTGCCGGTATTGCTGAGCGAAACGCTGGAGCTGCTCGCGCCTGAGCGCGGCGGTGTCTTTGTGGATGGAACGCTCGGTGGCGGCGGCCATGCGGAAGCGGTGCTTTTGCGTCTGCCGCAGGCGGGCAGGCTCATCGGAATCGACAGGGATTGGGAAGCCGTGCATGCGGCGGGGGAACGGCTGGCTTCCTTTGGCAGCCGGTTTACCGCGTTGCACGGTAACTTTTTTGATATGCAGGCGTTGCTTGCTGAAGCCGGCGTGCACGAGGTCGACGGCATACTGCTCGATCTCGGCGTATCCTCGCACCAGCTGGATACGCAGAAACGCGGGTTTTCCTATAAGGCGGACGCGCCGTTGGATATGCGCATGGACCAGAGTGCGGGGCTTTCCGCGCGCGAGGTGGTGAACACGTATCCCGAGCAGGAGCTCGCGCGCATCATCTGGATGTATGGGGAAGAGCGCTTCAGCCGCAAAATTGCGGAGAGGATTTGTCGCGCGCGTGAACAATATCCCATCGATACGACGCTCGCGCTGGCGCAGATCGTGCGCGAGGCGATCCCCGCAAAGTACCGAAACGAGCCGCAGCACCCCGCGCGCCGGACATTTCAGGCGCTGCGCATCGAGGTAAACGGCGAGCTGAGCGGGCTCGACCGGGCCGTGGAGCAAGCCTGTGATCTGTTGCAAAAGGGCGGGAGACTGTGTATAATTACATTTCATTCACTGGAGGATCGCATCGTTAAGCAGGCATTCCGCCGTTTTGAGAATCCCTGCACGTGTCCGCCTTCCGCGCCGGTCTGCATCTGCGGCAAGACGCCCAAGGCGAAGATCCTCACCAAGAAACCGCTGACCGCCTCCGCTGAGGAGGAAGCGCGAAACTCCCGCTCGACCAGCGCCAAACTTCGCTGCATCGAAAAGATCTAGCGAACTGTCTGCGCCCGGGCGGTTCGGTCGCGCCGGTGAGCGGAATTTTCGTTTGATTGGAAGGGAATTTCATTGGATATCCGCTTCGAAGACGACCGCAAGAAGGGCCGTTCGCCAACGACCAGGCTCTATATGCCAAACCAGGATGCGCAGCAAGAGCGCGCGCCGCGCGTGCGCCCGGGTGCGCGGGAGGCGGCCGAGCCGGGTGTGCGCGTGGAAAAATCGGAGATGACGGCGCTCGGACGCGTCGGCATCATCATCAGCGGCTTTCTCTTTGCGGGCATGGTGCTCTTCACGCTCTCCGGCTATGAACGCATCTCGCGCGCATATGCGGACATCAACGCGCTCAACACCGAGATCGAGTCGACCAACCTGCGCATCAACGAGCTGGAAGTTCAGATCGAATGCGCCGTGACCATACAGGATGCGCAGAAGGTCGCCGAGGCGTACGGCATGCAGTATCCGGATCAGAACCAGTATGTGCGTATCGGGGATGCGCTGCCCTTTGACAACACCGTTTCCACGCCGGATGCGTCGCAGGACACCGCGACGACATCGCCGGATACGACGCCGGACACGACACCGGATCCAAACGGCGGCGAAACAGATTCTTTAGGCGGGGGGGAAGAACCGCCTGCGGGCGGTTGATCTCGTGAAAGGACGATTGACCAATGGCTAAACGGACGGCTCCCGCGCCGAAGATTAAGCGAAAGCTCGTGCTGCTGATGGTGTTCGCAGGCGTGCTGATACTGGTGCTCGCGCTGCGCCTGACGCAGGTGATGATCATCCAAGGGCCGGAGCTGAAGGCGAAGGCCGAGGTGCAGTGGACGCGCCGGCAAAACCTCGCCGCGCAGCGCGGCAAGATCGTTGACCGCAACGGCCTCGTGCTCGCGCAGAGCGGGACGGCCTACCGCGTGCTCGCGAACCCGCAGGCCATCGCGGCGGACGATCGCGTCCGCATCGCGACGGAGGTTTCGGATATCCTCGGGCTGGACTACGACTATGTGCTCGAGCGCGTGTCGGACCCCGTCCGCCTGCAGGTGCAGCTCAAGCGTCAGGTGGAGAGCTCGGTCATCGACCAGCTCGAAGCGCTGCAGCTCGGCAGCGGTATCTCCTACACCACGGATATGAAGCGCTACTACCCTTTCGGGCAGCTGTTTACCCAGTTGATCGGCTTCACCGGCATCGAGACGGAGGGGCAGACGGGGCTGGAGGCGGAGTATAACACCTACCTTGCGGGCACCGCGGGACGCCTCGTGATCGAGGTGGATCGAAAGAACAACCCGCTCTCCTACAGCGACCAGTACTATCTGGCGCCGACGGACGGCTACAACATGACGCTCACGGCGGATTCCGTAACGCAGAGCTACCTGGAAAAATACGTCAAGCAATGCTACGAGCTCAACCGTGCGTCCACCGTCTCCGGGTTGATCATGGATCCGAATACGGGGGAGATCCTCGCCATTTCGACGTATCCTTCCTTCGACCTGAACAACCCGCCGCGCGATACGGTAACGGAGCTGATGGCCATGTCCCGCGCGCGTATCGTGACCGACACCTATGAGGCGGGATCGATGTTTGACGCGATCACAGCCGCGGCGGCGCTTGACGCGGGCGCCGCGACGCAGGACAGCACCTACAAATGCTCGGGAAGCAAGGTCTTCCGCCTGGAAAAGGTGACCTGCTGGGATACGAGCGGACACGGCAATCAAACGCTCACCGAGGCGCTCGGCAACTCCTGTAATCTGGCGATGGCGGAGCTTGCGCTGGCGACGGGGATCGACGATTTTTACGACTATATCTACGCCTTCGGTTTTGGCGAGAAGACCAATGTCGGCATCCCCAGCGAGGATACCGGCGAGGTCGTTCACCGCAAGTA
This sequence comes from Bacillota bacterium, assembly GCA_023399275.1. Classification (GTDB taxonomy): domain Bacteria; phylum Bacillota; class Clostridia; order Christensenellales; family CAG-138; genus UBA7703. The sequence continues at coordinate 16,371 of JAEWQH010000103.1, read as the reverse complement.
CATCCGCGAGAGCGACCTTTCCCGCATCGCGTTTGGCGAGAATATCACCACCACCGCGATCCAGATGGCGAACGCTTTCTGCGCGATCATCAACGGCGGGACGCTCATGCAGCCATATGTCGTGGACAACATCACGGCTACGGACGGCACGGTGGTCCTGCAAAACGAGCCGACCATCCTGCGCCGCGTGATCAGCTCAAGCACATCCGCAACCATGCGCTCGCTGCTCAAGTCCGTCGTTCAAAAAGGAAACGGCAGCAACGCGCAGGTGATCAACTACTCGGTGGGCGGGGTTACGGGCGTATCCCGCAAGTTTGAAGAGGACGGGGAAACCGCTTCGCGCGTGCGCGTGGTGGCGTCGTTTATCGGCTTCGTGCCGGTGGACGATCCGCAGCTTGTGTGCATGCTCGTCATCGACGAGCCGCAGGTGCCGTATATGGAGGCAAGCAGCATCGCCGGATACTGGGTCTCCCAGATCCTCTCCGACCTCGTACAGTACTATGGAATCCTGCCGGATATCACGACGAAGACGGCCACCGTGCCGGATATCACCGGCATGACGGCAAAGGACGCGGTCTATACGCTCAAACAGGCAGGCTTTTCCGCCTATACCGTAGCAAGCGAAGATACCGCGCAGGTCGTCTCCCAATACCCCGCCGGCGATACGGAAGCTGCCTCCGGCTCGATCGTGATTCTGTACACGACGATGACCACCTACAACGACGACGAGCTCTACAAGGAGCAGGTGACCGTGCCAAACCTCATCGGCAAGCGCAGGCAGGACGCGTTTGACAGGCTCGCGCAGCTGGGATTGGTGCTCAGCTTTGACAAGACGCAGTGTACCGGTCAGATCGACAGCCAGTCGATCGAGGAGGGCACGAAGGTCGACCCGGGGACGACGATCTACGTCACGTTCCCCACGCCGGAGCCGACCGAGACGCCGGAGGGGACGACGCCCACGACGACACCGCTGCCGGAAGGATAGCGGCGCGGCAAAAAAAGCATGTTCCGTTTCGCGCGACAGGGCGCGGGAGACGAACAAAATATCGATCTTGGATCAAAACGCGCGGCGGTCCCCGCGCGACGGGAGGTAACGACATGCTGCTTTCGGAACTGGCAATGGCAACCGGCCTGCGCTATGAAGGCGAAGACACGGATATCGTCTCCATCGAATATGACTCGCGGAAAGTGAAACGGGGCAGCATCTTCTGCTGCATCGTTGGTTCGCTGTTTGATGGACATACATTTGCCGAGGGCGCGCTGGAGAGCGGCGCCACGGCGCTGCTGGTCGAGCGGGCGCTGCCGCTGCCCGTGCCGCAGCTCGTGGTCAAAAACGCGCGCAAGGCGATGGCCGAGATGGCCGCCGCGTTTTACGGATATCCGCAGCGCGAGATGATGATGCTTGGCGTGACGGGCACAAACGGCAAGACCACCACGACCTACATGGTCAAGGCGATCGTCGAGCAGGCGGGGAAAAAGGTCGGCGTGATCGGCACCATCCGCAACCTCATCGGCAACGAGAGCATCCATACCGACCGCACCACGCCTGAGTCGGTCGACCTCTTTCGCATCCTGCGGATGATGGCGGACGCGCATGTGGACCTCGTGGTCATGGAGACGAGCTCCCACGCGCTCGAGCAATACCGCGTGCACGGCATCAAGTTTGACGTGGGGCTGTTTACCAACCTCACGCAGGATCATCTGGACTATCACAAGTCCTTCGACAACTACCTCGCTGCGAAAAAGGTGCTCTTTCTCAACAGCAAGAAAGCGGTCGTCAATGTGGACGATCCCTTCTCGGGGCGCATCATGGAGGGGCTGACCATCCCGGTCCTCACCTTCGGCGTGCGTGACCGGGCCGACATCTCCGCAACGGATATCGACATCACGACCGACGGCGTGCGCTTTGACCTGCACACGCCGGAGGGCGAAGTACTCATGAACCTTGCGATCCCGGGTTTGTTTTCGGTGTTCAATGCGATGGGCGCCGCGGGCATGGCGCTTGCGGTCGGCATGAAGCTCAGCGCCGTCAAAGCGGGGCTGGAGTCGCTTACGAGCGTTTCCGGCCGGCTTGAGCCGGTCAAGACGAACCGCGGGTTCTCTGTATTTGTGGACTATGCGCACACGCCGGACGCGCTGGAGAACGTGCTCAAGACGGTGCAGCAGTTTGCCAAGGGGCGCGTGATCTGCGTCTTCGGCTGCGGCGGTGACCGAGACCGCGCAAAACGCCCGATCATGGGCGAGATCGCAGGGCGCTTCTCCGAGTTTGCGGTGATCACGAGCGATAACCCGCGCACCGAGGAGCCGATGGCGATCATCGAGTCCATCGAAGATGGTATGAAGCGTAGCGGCACGAAGTATACCGTGATTGAAAACCGCAAGGAAGCCATCCGCTACGCGCTCAGCGCCGCGCAGAAGGACGACGTGATCATGATCGCCGGCAAAGGGCACGAGAATTATCAGGAGATCAACGGCACGAAATATCATTTCGACGACAAGGAGATCGTTGAGGAACTGCTCTCGGAGCTGTAAACGTACGCAGGCTGCCCGGATGTGTCCGGCGCCCGGCCGCAAAAGCCAACGCAATCCATGTCCCCGCATCCGCGCGGCGCAACCAGCCGGACGGATGCGGGTTTTGCATGCGCACGGGAAGTGAGGCGGCGCAAATGGGGATTGTCCCGCGTGCGTTTTCGGGGGTATAATACCCATATGCTGTATATTCTCATGACCGCGCTGACGGCGCTGGTGATCGTCTGGGTGCTGGGCCCGCTGCTGATTCCGCTGCTCGCGCGGCTCAATCTCATCCGGCCGGGGCGTGAAGACGTGCCCGAGCCGCCGCCGCAGCCGACTCGAAAGAAGCAGGCTGCCCCGCCGAAACCGAAGCTGCCCGCGCCGACGATGGGCGGCGTACTCGTGCTGCTCGCCGTCGTGACCGCAACGCTGATCTTCGGCCTGGAGGGGATGGAGTTCGCGTTGCCAGCGCTTGTGGCGACGCTGGCGCTGGGCGTGCTGGGCTTTGCGGACGATTTTATCCGCCTGCGCGATCCGGACGGTATCGGCCTGCGCGCCGAGGTGCTGCTGGGCGCGGAGCTGGTGGTCGCAGTGATCGTTGCAGTCTGGGCATACCGCTCGCCGTTGATCGGGCCTGTGCTGCGCCTGCCGATCTCGGGCAGGGATTGGGATATCGGGGGTTGGTATATACCGCTGGTGATCGTGCTGATGATGCTCGAGATCAATGCCGCGCACCTCAGCGACGGGATGGACGGGCTGGTATCCGGCGTGAGCGCGATGTATGCGCTTGCGATGATAGCGATCCTGTCCGCGCTGGCGGCTGTTGCAAACCAAAACGGCGAGCTGTTGCAGGGCGATAACCTCGCCGGCGGCGCGTCCTTTGCCGCAGCGGTTGCCGGCGCCGGCATCGGGTTTTTGCGCTACAACACATACCCGGCGCGAATACAGGCCGGGTCCTCCGGCTCGCTCGCGTTCGGCGGTGCGGTCGCGATGATGGCCGTGCTCGGCCGCTCGCTGATCGTTTTGCCGCTGATGAGCTTCTGTCTGCTTGCGAGCATCGGTTCCGTCGCGCTGCAAGCGCTGAGCAAGCTGCGCAGAAACGGAAAAGGACTCTTCCGCGCGGTTCCGGTACACAGGCACTTTGAGCTGACGGGGCACCCGGCATCCCAGATCGCGGCGATGTATACCATGCTCACGGCGGTGATCTGCGCATTTTGCCTGCTGCCGTATTTCAGATAAACGCTTCGCCCGCGGGGTTTGTCGGGCGTGATTCTTTCGGAGGCAATGGTTACATGGAACAACGCAAAAAGGCGCTGGTCGTCGGCATGGCAAGAAGCGGTGTCGGCGCGGCGAAGCTGCTCGCCCAAACGGGCTGGGATGTGATCGTCAACGACAAAAAGAACGATATCGTGGGGCTGCGAGAGGCGCTGGCAGGCGCCGAGGTGACATGGCGGCTCGGGACGGATCCGCAGACGCTGTTTGACGGCGTATCGCTGATGGTCATCAGCCCGATCATACCGATGACGGCGGCGTTTGTGCGCGCGGCGAAGGAAAATGGGATTGAGGTCATCAGCGAAATCGAGCTGGGCTACCGCTACAGCCGCGCGGAGTTTGTCTGCATCACCGGAACAAACGGCAAGACGACCTGCACCGCGCTGACGGGCGAGATCTTCCGAACCGGCGGGCGGTACACGTTTGTGCTCGGCAACATCGGAGTGCCGATCACCGAGCATGCGCTGGAGACGCGCGAGGGCGACGTGGTGGTCGCCGAGACGGCGGGGTTGCAGCTCGAGGGCAACGTGCATTTTCACGCACGCGCGGCGGGCGTTTGCAACATCACGGAGGATCATCTCGACCACTTCGGCACGATGGAGAACTACATTGCGGCCAAGAGCAAGATATTCGACCACCAGACGGCGCAGGATGTCGCCGTGCTCAACTACGACGACGCGACGGTGCGCGGCATGGCCCGCCTGACGCCTGCGCGCGTGTTTTATTTCTCGCGCAAGGAGGAGGTGGAGCGCGGGCTGTTTCTGCGCGGCGAGCACGTAGTCTATCGCGACGAAACCGGCACGTATCCGCTCATCCGGGCAGATGAAATCAAGATCCCCGGCGGGCATAATCTGGAGAACGCGATGCTCAGCGCGCTGCTTGCGCTCGGCATGGGCATCCCCGCCGACGCGGTGCGTGAGACGCTGCGGACGTTTCCGGGCGTGGAACACCGCATCGAGTTCGTCCGCGAATTCGAGGGTGTGCGCTATATCAACGACTCCAAGGGAACCAATCCGGACTCGACCATCAAGGCGATTCAGGCGATGACGCGGCCGACGGTGCTCATCCTCGGCGGCTATGACAAACACAGCGATTTTCACGCGCTGTTTGAGAGCTTTTACGGAAGCAAACTCAAGGCCGCCGTCGTGCTGGGCGAGACGAAACAGAAGATTCTCGATACCGCACGGGACACGGGATACCTGGGCTACTGCCATGCGACGGGCACGTTTGAGGACGCGGTCTCGTGCGCGCGCGCGCTCGCGCAGCCGGGCGATGCCGTGCTCCTTTCGCCGGCCTGCGCCAGCTGGGATATGTTTGACGACTTTGAGCAGCGCGGCAGGGTGTTTAAGGAACTTGTCAACGCTTTTTGAACAATCAAAGCAAAAAACGCCCCATAGCGGGCGCTTTTTTGTATACACAGGAGCTATTTTTCGCGTGCGGGCGCTTCTGCCGCAACGGGTGGCGCCTGCTGCATCTGTGAGCGCTCGATCGTTTTGAGCGTCAGCAGATGGATGCTTACCGCAATGCCGACGATAAGCAGGATCAGCCGCACATAGAGCAGATCAACCAGAATCATAGAGGTAATCAACCCCGCCCAGAGCACGATCAGCGCGGCGATCTTCGTCTGCCGCGGTACGGCCCGGTAGGTGACATAGTTGTAGAGATATGTGCCAAAGACTCGGTGATGAATCAGCCAATCGTAGAGCCGCTGCGAACTGCGCAGGTAGCAATACAGGGCGGCGAGCAGAAACGGCGTGGTTGGCAGCACGGGGACCACGATGCCGACCGCGCCCAAACCGAGCGAGAGGCTGCCCAGCGCAATGAGCAGATGTTTTTTCAGGGTAGCTTTCAAAGCGGCAATCCTTTCAGATCGATACCGCGCGCGAAGAGGCGGGGCTTGCCCGCCCCGCTCCGCGCGCTGCAGAGGTTATGCGAGGTCGAAACGATCCGCTTCCATGACCTTTGTCCATGCGGCGACAAAGTCGCGCACAAACTTCTCCCCGGCATCCGCCGCGCCATACACTTCGCATAGCGCGCGCAGCTGCGAGTTGGAGCCGAACACGAGGTCTACGCGCGTCGCGGTCCACTTGCGTGCGCCGCTAGCGCGATCTACGCCCTCGAAGACGTCCCCGTCGGGCGTAAGCGGTTTCCATTGCGTATGCATATCCAGCAAATTGACGAAGAAATCGTTTGTCAGCAACCCGGGGCGCTCGGTGAACACGCCGTGCGGCATGCCGCCGAAGTTTGCGCCCAGCACGCGCAAGCCGCCGAGCAAAACGGTCATCTCCGGCGCGGTGAGCGTCAGCAGCTGCGCGCGGTCGACCATCATCGCCTCCGCGGGCACGGCGAACTTGGCTTGCTGGTAGTTGCGGAACGCATCCGCCTTTGGCTCGAGTACGGAGAACGAGGCTGCGTCCGTCTGCTCCGCCGTGGCGTCCGTGCGGCCCGGCGTAAACGGGACCTGCACCGGGTAGCCTGCGTCCTTTGCGGCTTTTTCAACCGCGGCTACGCCGCCGAGCACGATCAGGTCCGCCAGAGAGATCTTCTTGCCGCCGGTCTGCGCGGCGTTGAACGCCGACCGGATCCCCTCGAGCGTCTCCAGCGCCGCGTTGAGCTGCGCGGGCTCGTTGACCGGCCAATTTCGCTGCGGCTCGAGGCGGATGCGCGCGCCGTTTGCGCCGCCGCGCTTATCCGATCCGCGGAAGGTAGAGGCGCTTGCCCAGGCCGTTTTGATCAGCTGCGCGGGCGTCAGGCCGCTGGAAAGCAGGCGCTCCTTGAGGGCGGCGACATCTGCCGCGTCCACGAGCGAATGGTCCACCGCGGGGACGACGTCTTGCCAGATGAGCTCTTCCGCAGGGACTTCCGCGCCGAGATAGCGCGCGCGCGGGCCCATGTCGCGATGGGTGAGCTTAAACCAGGCGCGGGCAAACGCATCTGCAAACAGCGCGGGATTTTCGGCATATCTGCGCGCGATCGGCTCAAAGACGGGGTAGAAACGCAGGGAGAGGTCCGCCGTGGTCATCATGGGCCGCAGCTTCTTCGTCGGGTCGTGCGCGTCCACCACCATGTCTTCCTCGGCGACGTCTTTGGCAAGCCACTGGTACGCGCCGGCAGGGCTCTTGGTGAGCTCCCACTCATACTGGAAAAGCGTCTTGAAGTAGCCCATGTCCCAGGTGGTCGGGTTCGCTTTCCAGGCGCCCTCGATGCCGCTGGTGATCGCGTCTCCGCCCTTGCCGGTGCCATGACCAGAACGCCAGCCGAGGCCCATGTCCTCGAGGGGCGCAGCCTCCGGTTCGCGGCCGACGAGGTCTGCCGGGCCGGCTCCGTGGCATTTTCCGAAGGTATGGCCGCCTGCGACGAGCGCGACGGTCTCCTCGGGGCTCATCGCCATGCGCGCAAACGTATCCTCCACATCCTTGCCAGAGGCGACAGGGTCGGGATTTCCGTTTGGTCCCTCGGGATTGACGTAGATGAGGCCCATCTGCACCGCCGCGAGCGGGTTCTCCAGATCGCGCTCGCCGCTGTAGCGCTTGTCGCCGAGCCAGGTGGTCTCGGAGCCCCAGTAGATGTCACTTTCGGGTTCGTATACATCCTCGCGACCGCCGGCATAGCCAAAGGTCTTGCACCCCATCGATTCGAGCGCGCAGTTGCCCGCGAGGATCAAAAGATCCGCCCAGGAGAGCTTTTTGCCGTATTTTTGCTTGATGGGCCAGAGAAGGCGGCGCGCTTTGTCGAGGTTTGCGTTGTCCGGCCAGCTGTTGAGCGGGGCGAAACGTTGCGTGCCGGTGCTTGCGCCGCCGCGGCCGTCCTGCATGCGGTAGGTGCCGGCGCTGTGCCAGGCCATGCGGATCATCAGCGGGCCGTAGTGGCCGTAGTCCGCGGGCCACCAATCCTGTGAGTTCGTCATGAGCGTGTAGAGATCTTGCTTCACTGCCTGGAGGTCGAGGGAGAGGAATTCTTTCTTATAGTCGAAATCCTTGTCCATCGGGTTGCTCTGCTCGGAGAGCGGGTGCAGAATTCCGAGGTTGAGTTGATTGGGCCACCAGTCGCGGTTGCTGGTTCCGCCGCCTGCAACGGGGCCGCGCGTCTTGCCCGTAACCGGGCAGCGTACTGTTTCGTCCATGCTTGTTGCCTCCTTCTTTTGGTGTTTTTTTTGACAGGTTGCCGCCTGCGCGAAAGCGCGAAGCGGGATCACTCTTTTGCATAGCAGCGCTTGCATATGCCGCGGTAGAAGATATCGCGCTGGGTGACGGTGCCCGCTTCCGGAAATTGCGGGTTGAGCGGCTCAAATTGAACCGGCACGTCGTAGATGGTGCCGCAGCGCTCGCAGATAAAGTGCCCGTGATCGTAGGTGAGGATATCGTACCTTGCTTCGCTGTGGTCGAGCTGTACCATGCGCAGCAAGCCTTTCTGCACAAAGAGCGTAAGCGTGTTGTACACGGTCGCTTTGGAGAGCGCGTGCCCCTGCGACGCCAAGTCTGCGAAGATCTTCTCGACGGTCGGGTGGTCGTGGCAGCTTTGCATATAGTCGTATAGCAGCAGCCGCTGGAGCGAGGGCTTGATCCCCTTCTCTTCGAAGAGGGCGGTCATGTCGTCAAAGTGTTTCATAGCGCATCCTGATGTGTGATTGATCGTAGGAATCACTCCGATTGCCGTATCTCTATCGAGGGGGGCGAAGGATAGAAAGAATACAAACAATAGAATGATTCTAAATAGAATCTACCAGACAGGAAAGGGCGTGTCAAGCGCAAACGGGCGTAATTTGCATAAAATACGCAAAAAAAGAGCGCGATTGCGCTCGAAAATTCGCCGTGCGGGTTATTCGTTTATGATATCGATATGGCAGGTCTTCATAGCCAAGAGCGCGGTCTTGTGTCCCTCGGGCGTCGCGCCGGCGCAAGCTGCGGCATCCACCGTGATGGTTGCTTCGGGGTAAAACGCCTTGAGCAGCAGTGCGTTGCTGATCACGCAAATATCCGTGCACAGGCCGACGAGGTCGATCCGCTCCGGTTCGCGCCCGCCGAGCATCTCATGGATGCGCATCGGCAGGCTCACACCGCCGAAGGTGTCCTTGGCGACCATGTGCTGCTCGTCGGCGACGTTTTTGTGCATCAGCGCCATCCAAACAGCGGAGTTCGGCGCCCAGCCGTCGGTGCCCGCTATGCAGTGCTCGACGGGCAGTTTTTGCCCCTCCTTCGTCTCGAGGTATTTCTCGGTATGTGTGTCGAGCGTGTAGAGGATCATCCCGTCGAAATCGAGTATGCGCCGGACGACGGGCTCTACGATCGCCTGCGCTTCCTGCGACCCCAGCGAGCCGGTGACGAAGTCGTTTTGCATGTCCACGACGACGAGGACGTTTTGATTCAGCGGCTGTTCCATGGTTGGTTTCTCCTTTTTTGCGGTTGGGTTCCGGTCAGCGGGGCATCGCCCCGGAGACGATATACAGCAATATACCCGCGGCGACGGAGGCGTTGAGCGACTCCGCCTTCCCGCGCATGGTCAGGCGAAAGCGCACGCATTCGTTTGCGACTGCGTCGCTGACGCCGCTGCCTTCGCTGCCGATGACGAGCGCCACGTTTTTGGAGAGCGCGGGCAGCGCCTCGCTGCCGCGCAGATCGCCGCACAGTGCGGTGAATGCCTGGCTGTGCAGCTTCGCAAGCTCCGGCAGGAGCGCGCCCTGCCAAACGGGAAGATGGTAGGTTGAGCCCATGGCGGCACGCAGCGTCTTGGGCGCGTAGACATCCGCACAGTCGGGGGAGAGCAGCAGGCCTGCCGCGCCGAATGCGTCCGCCGAGCGTAAAATCGCGCCGACATTGCCGGGGTCCTGCACGCCGTCGAGTACGACGACGAGCCCAAGCGGATAGACGGGCGGCGGGTTGAGCGGGGGCGTCTCCACTACGGCGGCCACGCCCTGCGGGGAACGGCTTTCGCAGAGCGACTCCATCACCGCGCGCGTAACCGTATAGACTGCCGCGTTCTCCGGCGGGGTAAATGCAAATCCATCCTCCAGAAAAAGAGAGCCGATCTTCGCCCCGGAGGCGATCACCTCGCACACGAGCTTTTCGCCCTCGACGATGTGCAGCCCGGCGGCCTTGCGCTCCTTGCGCAAAAGCAGCTTACGCGCTTCCTTGACGCGCTCGTTGGCGCGGCTCTCGATGACCATCGGCACGTGCTTCCTTCCCTAAAACAAATGGAGCTATATTGTCTGCGCGTTCATGCGTCCTTTTGCCGAGCGCGCCACTCCTCGCGCAGGAGCGAGTAGACGGACTCGTCGAACACCGCGCCGTCGTAGCGTAAAAAAGTCTGCCGCAGCGTGCCCTCGCGGATGAATCCGCATCGCTCGATGACGCGGCGGGATCGCTTGTTGAAGGTGTAGTGCGAGACGCTGATGAGCCGGAGGTTCATCTCCTCAAAGCCGTATCGTATGGCGCGCTCCACCGCCTCGCCCATATAGCCGCTGCCCCAACAGTCCCGCGCGAGCACATAGCCGAGCATGCGCGTATCCGGCAGGTTTCTCCACTTGTCGGGATGCAGTACGAGCGAGCCGATCACGCGGCGGTCGCTTTTACGCTCGATTGCCCAGATGTTGTCCTGCGCAACAAACGTGCGGATCGCGGCGAGGGATTCCGCGCGTGTTTCGTGCGGCTTCCAGCCCGCCTGGGGGCCGATATCCGGATCGGAGGCATAGCGAAAGAGATCGTCCGCATCCGGCTCTGCAAAGCCGCGCAGCGTCAGGCGCCCGGTTTCGATGCGATCCATACAGGCACACGCTCCCTTCCGTTTCTGAACAGTATACCACATTTTTGCGCGCGAACAACCGCAACCAGGTGCGCGTCCGTGTAAAAAAGGAACCGCCGATGTTCGGCGGTTCCGGATGAGCGCTCTTGCTGTTACGCGCGCGCCTTCATGGCGATATCGACCAACTCTTTGAACGCGGTCATATCGGTGATGGCGAGGTCGGCAAGCACCTTGCGGTTGATGTTGATGTCCGCCAGCTTGAGCCCGTTGATCAGGCGGCTGTAGGTGGTGCCGCAGATGCGTGCGCCCGCGTTGATTCGGGCGATCCAGAGGCGGCGGTACTCGCGCTTTTTCAGCTTGCGGCCGACGTACGCGTACGCCATGGATTTCATCACCTGCTGGGAAGCCGCACGATACTGCTTGCTCTTTGCGCCGTAGTATCCTTTGGCGAGGCGAAGCACCTTGCGGCGCTTTTTGACTGCGTTGACTGCTCTCTTGATTCTGGCCATAATTCCTGTTCCTCCTTACGCGTACGGCAGCAGCTTGCGGATCTTCTTCTCTTCGACTTCGGCGATGTAGCCGGTCTGACGCAACCCGCGCAGGCGCTTTGTGGATTTTTTGGTAAGGATATGGCGCTTGTAAGCCTTGCTCCGCTTAATCTTGCCCGATTTCGTGAGGGAGAAGCGCTTAGCCGCTCCGCGATGGGTCTTTAACTTTGGCATGGGTCGGTTCCTCCTGGTTCTTTCTTGCTGCATTATTTTTTAGCCGTCCGTCCGGACGGATCGGATGAAGTCCTGGTTGCCGCGGATTATTTCTTCTCCGCCTTTGGCGCGAGGATCATAAACAGGCTTCTGCCTTCCATCTTTGGCTCGCGCTCCTTGATTGCGCTGTCGTCAAGCATCTCGAAGAAGCGGTTCATCACGTCCATGCCGATCTCGCCGTGCGTGATCTGGCGGCCGCGGAAGCGGATGGACACCTTGACCTTATCGCCGTCCGCCAAAAACCGCAAGGTCTGCTTGGCCTTGATCTCCATGTCGCGCACGTCGATGGTTGCGGAGAGGCGCGTCTCCTTGAGTTCGATGATCTTCTGATTCTTTCGCTGTTCCTTTTCGCGCTTGCTCATCTCAAAGCGGTATTTGCCGTAATCCATGAACTTGCAGACGGGCGGATTGCTGTTGGGTGCGATCTTGACCAGATCCAGCTCGCGCTCGTCGGCCATTCTTTGCGCAGTGCGGACATCCACGATGCCGAGCTGGTCGCCGGTTTCCCCGATTAAGCGGACCTGCGGGTCACGGATCTCCTCGTTGATCATCAATTCCGTGATAGCGATGGCAGTACACCTCCATAAAAATATAAAAATAGTGGACGCAAGCTATGCCGCGCCCACAGAACAAACCATAATAAACCGGTGGATGTTGCTACCGTGCCTGGCAATCGCCGGCAGGTGAGAAGCGGGCGCTTCTGCTTGAACATGACTATTATATGGATTGCGATGCGCCGTGTCAAGCAAAAATGTGCAAGTTGTGCGTGATAAGCGTCACTACGGGTGAGCTTTGTGTGCTATATATTTATATAATAAAAGGTAGCGCAAGGCGGATGCGCCCGGGATTGCAGAAAAAGAGCAAGAATTCGGCTTAGGGCGCTTTTCTTGCGGCGGAGCAGGCATGGGCCGGTGCGTTTGTGCAAGGCCGAGCGTGCGACAGGGCCGTTTCTTTCGAGCTGCGCGATGCCGGGAACCGACTGCGAAAAAATGGATTGACAAATGAAGTTAGATTGATTAAACTATCATTTGGAACAGTTAGAGCGTTCTAACGAACGGCCGCAGGCGCACACTGGCCTGCACCGGCCGAAACGGCGCTTGAACGATCCGGCGCGGGGCCAAACGCAGCGAACAAAAGCCCAACGCATGAGTAAATGGAGGCGAAGCATGATGCCGCTGTCGATGGCAAAACCGGGCGAGACCAACTATATTCGTAAGATCACCGGCAAGGATGAGGTCCGTCAGCACCTCGCGGAGATGGGGTTTGTCGTTGGCGAGCAGGTCACAGTGGTCAGTTCGATCGCCGGAAACATGATTTTGCAGGTGAAGGGATGCCGCATCGCTCTGGGAGGCGAGATGGCAAACCGGATCTTGATATAAGGGAGGAATATACATGAAGACACTTCGTGACGTGCCGATCGGGCAGAGCGCGGTCGTTTCCAAACTGCATGGAGAAGGCGCGCTCAAGCGGCGGATTATGGACATGGGCATCACCAAAGGCGTAGAGATCTACGTGCGTAAGGTGGCGCCGCTGGGCGACCCGCTCGAGGTTACCGTGCGTGGCTACGAGCTCTCTGTGCGCAAGGCGGACGCAGCCAGCATCGAGGTCGAATGACCGGAGTCCTACCGCGGCGCTCAGGCCGCTTGTTTTCAGCAAAAGAGTAAGTCGAGTCTAACATAAGACGCGGCGGATCGATTGGAATGCACAGATGATGAAGGAGGCAAATATGGGTTTGAAAATTGCGCTTGCCGGCAACCCGAACAGCGGCAAGACAACGATGTTTAACGAGCTGACGGGCAGTGCGCAGTATGTCGGCAACTGGCCGGGGGTCACAGTCGAGAAAAAAGAAGGCAAGCTGAAAGGGAAAGAGGAGGCGATCATCCAGGACTTGCCGGGCATCTACTCGCTCTCGCCGTATACGCTGGAGGAGGTCGTTGCGCGCAACTACCTCGTGACTGAGCGACCGGACGCGATCATAGACATCGTGGACGGCAGCAATATCGAGCGAAACCTCTACCTGACCACGCAGTTGCTGGAGCTGGGCATCCCCACTGTGATCGCACTGAACATGATCGACGTGGTGCGCAAAAACGGCGATGTGATCGACCTCAAAAAGCTCGGCGCCGCGTTGGGCTGCGAAGTGGTGGAGACCTCCGCCCTCAAGGGCATCGGCGCGAAGGAAGCGGCGGAAAAGGCCGTTGCCATCGCAAAGACGCACAAGACCGGCGAACTGCCGCATGTCTTTTCCGGCAGCGTGGAGCACGCGCTGGCGCACATCGAGGAGTCCATCGAAAGCAAGGTAGACCGCTCGCTGCTGCGTTGGTACGCCGTGAAGCTCTTTGAGCGCGACCAAAAGGTCAAGGAAGAACTCAAGCTGGACGCCTCGACCGCTGCGCACATCGAGGAGCATATCGCCGACTGTGAGCGCGAGCTGGACGACGACGCAGAGAGCATCATCACCAACCAGCGCTACGCCTACATCAGCCGCGTTGTGAGCACGAGCGTGCGCAAAAAGCAAGTGGGCATCAAGCTCTCCGCCAGCGACAAGATCGACCGGATCGTGACGAACCGCTGGCTTGCGCTGCCGATCTTCGCGGCCGTGATGTTCCTCGTATACTACATCGCGGTGACGACCATCGGCGCGATCGTGACGGATTTTACGAACGATACGCTCTTTGGCGAGTGGATCACCGGCGGGCTGACGGCTCTGTTTGAGCAGGGCAACGTCGCTCCATGGCTCGGCGGGCTTGTCATAGACGGCATCGTCGGCGGCGTGGGCGCCGTCATCGGCTTCGTGCCGCAGATGCTCGTTCTCTTCTTCATGCTGGCGCTGCTCGAAGATGTCGGCTACATGGCGCGCGTGGCGTTCATCATGGACCGCATCTTCCGCAAGTTTGGCCTCTCCGGCAAGTCGTTTATCCCGATGCTCATCAGCAGCGGCTGCGGCGTGCCCGGTATCATGGCGAGCCGGACGATTGAAAACCAGCGTGACCGGCGCATGACCATCATGACCACGACGTTTATCCCCTGCGGCGCAAAGATGCCGATCATCGCGCTCTTTGCCGGCGCTATCTTCGGCGGCGCCTGGTGGGTCGCCCCGGTTGCATACTTCATCGGTGTTGCTGCGGTCATCGTCAGCGGCATCGTCCTCAAGAAGACGAAGGCGTTTGCAGGCGATCCCGCTCCGTTTGTCATGGAGCTGCCGAGCTATCACGCGCCCTCGATGAAAAACGTGCTGCGCAGCACATGGGAGCGCGGCTGGAGCTTCATCAAACGCGCGGGCTCCGTCATCCTGATCTCCGCGATCATCCTCTGGTTCCTCCAGGCCTTCGGCGTGATGGACGGCGTATTTGGAATGGTTGAGAACAACGACGACAGCATCCTCGCCGTCATCGGCAACTTCATCGCCCCGGTCTTCTCGCCGCTTGGATTCGGTGGCTGGAAGCAGGCGGTTGCGACCATCACCGGCCTGATCGCCAAAGAGAACGTGGTGAGCACCTTCGGCGTGCTGTATGGCTTCGCCGAAGTCGCGGAAGACGGCATGGAGATCTGGAGCAACCTTGCGCTGGACTTCACAACGCTTTCGGCCTTCAGCTTCATGCTCTTCAACCTGCTCTGCGCGCCGTGCTTCGCCGCGATGGGCGCAATCAAGACCGAGATGAACAGCGCCAAGTGGACCTGGGGCGCAATCGGCTATATGACCGGGTTTGCCTATGTGATCGCGCTGATCGTCTATCAGCTTGGCACCTGGTTCTCCAGCGGCGTATTCTCCGTAGGTACCGGCATCGCCATCCTGTTGATTGGCCTGCTGCTCTACCTGCTGTTTCGCAGGAATCCCTATGAAAAAGCGGAGCGTGTAAAATAAACACGGTCGAAGGACCGCAGATAGATTATTCCGCAGAAAGGAGCGAATTGACATGATGAATTGGCTATCTCAAAATTGGGTTTCACTCGTGGTTGGCCTCGTGGTCGCCGGGGTGGTTGCGCTGATCGTCGCCAAGATGATCCGTGATAAAAAGCACAACAAGAGCACATGCGGCTGCTCCTGCAGCGGCTGCGCGGGCGAAAGCTACTGTCATAAAAGCTGAGCGCCTGTGTGGATAGAGGCTTCCCTCCCTCCATCGTTGTGATCCAAAGCGCAAATAGGGCACGGTTTTTGCCGTGCCCTTTGCGTACCAGATGGATTGCCGAAGTGTGGCTCTCTGCCAATCGTTGAGGCAGAGCGGCTGATTCAGGGGACAGTTTCATGTTTCGTTGCGGCGGAGTGCGCGCGCAGATGCTGCGGCTACTTGCCCGGCTGTTCGGTGCGCCTGCCGTTTCGCGCGTGGTATTCTTGCGAGAAGGTGCCGTATTCATTCATATGCGAGTTGCATAGCGGCGCGGTTTCATCTGCTCAGTAGGCTGCGGCGCCATGCGAGGGAACAATTCCGTAGCCGCATCCGCACCGATGATCGGCACAAAACAGCACCGTGTCTCACGCGGGAAGCATCTGTAAGTTTTGGAGGTTTTTACGCATAAATATTATAAGAAGCGCATGATTATACAATTATGCTTGCACGGTCGCGCATGGATGCCGGGATGGGTAACAAGACAGTAAATCAACCAAGTACGCACGTGTTCTGTGAATTTTTGCCACAGATTCTTGATATGGTGTGAATTTTTTGTTGACTTTAAGCGGATATATATGTTTATATATAGTATATTTGCTTGGTTATAAAATTGGGTCACTATATTGGATGGGGTCGGGCGTATTCATGTACGCCCGATAATGATTGTTCCGAAGAATGCCATATGTTCCGGCGGCTCAGGGGGAGGCCGGAATGCCTGCATTCAAAGAGCAGCGATGAGGAGCGTGGACATGACATCTTACATTCTGAAACGAATTGGCTCGGCGCTGATCACATTGTTTGTGGTTGCCGCAGCCACATTCTTTCTGATGAACGCCGTACCCGGCAGCCCGTTTGTCACAGAGAAATCGACGCCGGAGATGATTGCCCGCGCCGAGGCGAAATACGGTCTGGATCAGCCGCTGATCGTACAGTTTTTCAACTACATCAAGGGCTATTTTGTGGGGGACATGGGCGTCTCG
>JAEWQH010000062.1 GCA_023399275.1 Bacillota bacterium | reverse complement strand
GCGCGCAACTGGAAGCCCTTGGAGGTATAGAAAAGAAAATACCAGATGGCCACGCCGAGCAAGACCGCTACCACGATGCCCCAGGTGATGCGCAGATCCGGAATGATGCGGCCGATCTTGCTCGCGTCCGGCACGGGCGCGGTCTGCGGCACACTCCCCTCGCGCAGGGCCGTGGTATAGAGATAGCCCATAAAGAGCGTCGCCACATAGTTGAACATGATCGTGGTGATCATCTCGTTGAGCCCGCGCCAGATCTTCAGCAGACCCGGCAGAAGGCCCCAGATGCCGCCGGCGAGCGTCCCCGCGAGCACCGCGAGTATCGTGACCCACCAGCCCTCGCCGCCGATGAGCAGCGTGACCGTGATGGACGCCATGGCGCCGGCAAGAAACTGTCCTTCTCCACCGAGGTTGAACACGCCGCAGCGATAGGCAAAGCAGGTGCAAAGCCCCGTAAAGATGAGCGGCATGGCGCGCACGACGGTGTTGGCCAGATTGGTTCGCGAGCCAAACGCGCCCTTCATCAGATATCCGAGCGCCTCGACAGGGTTTTTGCCCAGCGCGAGGATGATCAGCATGCCGATGATGAACGCCAGCAGGATCGAGAGAACCGGGATCAGGACGTTGAGCGTCTTTGTTTTCTGCATGTGTTCCCCCTCCTTACTTACCCGCCATGGCGAGGCTGATCGTCGAGATCGGCGGATTTTTTCCGGAGAACTCGCCCATGACCTTGCCCTCGAACATGACGATGATCCGATCCGACAGCTGCAGCACCTCGTCGAAGTCCGCGCTGATGAGCAGCACCGCGCAGCCCTTGTCCCGCGCGGCGATCATCGCGTCGCGCACATAGCGCGTGGCGCCGATGTCGAGACCGCGCGTGGGGTGGACGGCCACGAGCAGGTCGGGGCTGGCCTCCAGCTCGCGCGCGAGGATGACCTTTTGCTGGTTTCCGCCCGAGAGAGAGCGGATCTCCTGATCCATGCTCTGGCAGCGGATGTCGTATTTGGCGCGCATCTTCTCCGCATAGGCGCGCATGGGCTTCTTCTTGAGGTGCCAGCCGTCGAGATCGCAAAACGCGCAGTTCCGCGTACTCTTGAGCAGTATATTCTCCTCCACCGTCATGTTGCCGACGAGCCCCATGCGGTTGCGATCCTCCGGGATATGGGAGACGTTTTTTTCGATGAAATCCGCCGCGGTTACACGGGAGACCCGGCAGCCTTTGAGGATGACCTCCCCCGCCTCCGCCATGGCCACGCCGGTGACGATCTGGCTGAGCTGGCTCTGGCCGTTTCCGTCCACGCCCGCGATACCGAGAATCTCGCCCTTGCGAACCATCAGCGAAACATCGTTGAGGCCATTGTGCTTGCTGGCTTTGTTATAGTCCACATGGCGCAGCTCGATGACCGGCTCGCCCTCGGTTTCAACCTTCTCGTACTCGCACTCGACGAGCTCGCGGCCGATCATGAGGTTGGCCAGCTCCTTGCCGTCCGTCTCGGCGGCGTTGAGGGTTTGAATCGTCCGCCCTGCGCGCAATATGGTCACGCGGTCGCTTACGTGCAGCACCTCGCGCATCTTGTGGCTGATGAAGATGATGCTCTTGCCTTCGCTCCTGAGCTTGTCGATGACGCTGTATAGTCCCTCGACCTCGATATCGGTCAATACGGCGGTCGGCTCGTCGAGTATGAGCAGCTCCGCACCGCGGTAAAGCGCCTTGAGGATCTCCACGCGCTGCTGCGCGCCGACGGAGATATCCGTCACCTTCGCCTCGAGATCCACGTTCAGCCCGTAGCGCCAGGAGAGCTCGAGGATCTCTTTCCTGCGGGCGGCATGGTCGATAAAGATTCCCTTGTAGCGCGTGTCCCCGAGGATGATATTCTGCATCACCGTCATGGCCTCAACGAGCATGAAGTGCTGGTGCACCATGCCGATGCCAAGCCGGACGGCCTGCGCCGGGGACTCGATGCGCACCTTCTCACCGCGGAGGTAGATGGAGCCCTCCGTCGGCTGGTACAGACCGATGAGCACGTTCATCAGCGTGCTCTTACCCGCGCCGTTCTCGCCCAGCAGCGTGTGGACCTCGCCCTTGCGCACGTCAAAACTGATGTCGCGGTTTGCGTAGAAGTCCCCAAACTGCTTGCTGATGTGCTCCATACGGAGAAGTTCGCTCATAGACCACGTCCCCTTCCAAGTCCATCGAATGGCGGCCTGCCGGCCCGGCGAAGCCACGCCGGCGGCGCTTACGCGCATCGTTGCGTTATGCTGAAAGTTCGTTGCGTAATGATGACTTTTGCGGCATGCCTGTAAATCGGTAATATAAAATCGAATCTACAAGCAATATAACAAACGTTCCGTACGGAAACCGTACGAAACGTCCTTGTTTCGCCGCTGTCAGGCGGGATGGATGTATTTTTCTTTCGCTTGGGACTTCCGCAGCCCGCGCTGGGAAGCACCCCCAAACCATTTGCCAAGCATGATACCACAGCAACCGTACGAGAACCGTACGGATTTCGAAAATTATATATGATTTATTTCGCTTAACCCCACTTTTCCCGGTTAGGACAGGCCTTTTTTCTCGCACATGCGGTAGATGGCGCCCTCCGCCCAGGCGTAGTCGCTCATGAACCGCCCATCGAAGCGGGAGACCGCGTCCGCCTTGCCTGCCCAGAAATCGTAGTAGTCGCAGGAGACCAGCTCGCGGCGAATGCGGCAGCTGCCGCGCTCGCGCACGAAGATCTCCTCGGCATTGCAGCTTTTGAGCGTGTCGCTGAGCTCCTTGATCGTCCTGCGGTAGCCGGTGTTTTCGGCGGTCTTGTTCTCGCTGCCCTCACAGAGGTGCTCGATGATGTCATAGATGCCGACGGTGCGCCCCTCGTAGTACACACACAGCGCCATGAGCTCCTTCGCCTTGGCGGAGACGAAGCGCACGGGCTTACCGTCTACCAGCATTTCAAAATTGCCAAAGGTGTGGAACTCCACGCGCTTCTTCTGGCGGCTATGCAGCAGCCGTGCGCGCTCCAGCAC
>JAEWQH010000060.1 GCA_023399275.1 Bacillota bacterium | reverse complement strand
ATCTTGTTGCGCGCAGCCTGCGTCTTGACGGTCTTGAGCCAGTCCAGACTTGGCCCGGCCTGGTTGTTGGAGGTGATGATCTCGACGACGTCGTTTGTCTTGAGCTTGTAGTCCAGCCGAACCAGCGCGCCGTTGATGCGCGCGCCCTGCGTATGGTGGCCGATGTTGGTATGGATACGGTAGGCGAAGTCCAGCGGCGTGGACCCGCGCGGCAGGTCGATGATCTCCCCCTTCGGCGTGAGCACGAAGACGTACTCGCCGAGAAAGTCCTTCATGATGCTCTCGACGAATTCCTTGCTGTCCTCCGTGGTGTCCCGCGCTTCGATGACCTGGCGAAGCCAGCTGGTCTTACGATCCAGCAGACTCTGCACGTTTCGCCCTTCCTTATACATCCAGTGCGCGGCGATGCCGTACTCCGCGGTCCGGTGCATCTCCTTGGTGCGAATCTGCACCTCGAAGGGGATGCCGTTTGGCGCAAGCAGCGTCGTGTGCAGCGAGCGGTACATATTGGGCTTCGGCGTAGCGATATAGTCCTTAAACCGGCCCGGCAGCGGCTTCCAGCCCGCGTGGATCACGCCGAGCGCGGCGTAGCAGTCGTTGACCGAATCCACGATCACGCGAATGGCGATGAGATCGTAGATCTCCGCAATGCTGCTATTTTGCCGCTGCATCTTGCGGTATACGCTGTAGAGATGCTTGGGCCGCCCGCTGATGCTGGCCTCTATGCCGGCCGCGGCGAGCTCCTCACCGATGATGCGCTTGGCGTTGTCGAGCGCCTCCTGCCGCTCCGCCTGCTTTTCGCGAAACTGGCGGCTTATGTCGGCGTACTCCTCCGGCATGAGGTACATAAAAGAGAGGTCTTCCAACTCGCCCTTGATGGCGCCCATACCGAAGCGGTGCGCGAGGGGAGCGTAGACCTCCAGCGTTTCCTTTGCCTTTCGCATGCGTTTGTAAGGGTTACAGTACGCCAGCGTTCGCATGTTGTGCAGACGGTCGGCCAGCTTGATGATGACCACGCGCACATCCGCCGCGATGGCGAGAAACAGCTTGCGAAGGTTTTCCGATTGCTCCTGTTTTTTTGTGACGTATGTCTGCTGGCCGCTCTTGGTCAGCTTGGTGACGCCATCCACCAGCTTGGCAACCTCGGCGCCGAACTTCTCCTCCACATCCGCGACGGTGATATTGTCCCCGTCCTCCACCACGTCGTGCAGCACGGCGGCGGTGACGCTGGATGCATCCATCCCCATGTCCATGACGAGGCGCGCCACCTCGAGCGGGTGGACGATGTATAGCTCGCCGGATTCGCGCAGCTGGGTCGCATGCGTTTGATAGGCAAAATCGACGGCGCGCTGAAACGCCTCCGTCTGCTCCGGCGAATACCGTTTGGAAAACTCCTGTATCAGCTCCTGCATCTCCATCCGCACACACCCCCTTTCGCCGGCAAACCGGCAGTCTTCATCCGCGCGCCGGGAATTAGCCAATAGAATACCGCTTTTCCCCGCTTGCAGTCAACCTTTGCCAGGAAATTTTGATCGGCCACGCCGGGTGTTCCGCGCAGAAACACCCCGGTTCCGGTGGTAAAAAAGATCAACGGCGCGCCGTTGATCTTTCTGCAAGCCGTGTTGTCTTAGTACTGCATGACGGACTGCACGTCGTAGCCCGCCAGCGGCATGCGCCCGTCGAACTCCGAGCGCAGCTCGATGGCGAAACGCAGCCCAACGACCACGCCGCGCGCCTGCTCAACGAGCTTCACCGTAGCCAGCGCCGTACCGCCGGTGGCGAGCAAATCGTCCACAATAACGACCTTCTGCCCGGGTTGAATGGCATCCTTGTGAATCTCCAGCACGTCCGTGCCATATTCCAGCCCGTATTCATGCCGCAGGGTTTCGCAAGGGAGTTTCCCCGGCTTTCGCGCGAGCACGAAGCCCGCACCGAGCGCGTAGGCCAGCGCTGCGCCGATGACAAATCCGCGGGCCTCGGGCCCGACGACGATATCCACCTGGTGGTCGCTGAGCGAATCTTTGATGGTCTCGATCAGCTCGTGGTAGCCTTCCTTATCCTTCAGCAGCGTCGTGATATCGCGAAACAGTACGCCCTTGATCGGAAAATCCGGTATGCTGCGAATCTTTTCTTTCAGATCGATGTTCAGGTCCATGTTACGCCTCCTGTCGGTCGTTCAACATTCGATAGAGTGGGCTTTCGCCGAGCGTGCGCGGCGTGCAGCCGGCCTTCGGGCAAAAAAGCCTCGTGTCCGGATCGTAGGCAAAAAACGAAAGCTGCGTAAACACGCAAAGCGCCAGCAGCTCCTCGTTCCTCAGCGCGCGGATCAAGGCGGAGAGCGAAAGCGCTCCCTCGCTCAGCGCGCGCTGCAACCGCCGATAGTGCTTTCGCATGCCCGCGTCATCCATTGCGGCGTGAAACCGCCCGCCATGAGAGCCGTACCATTGGGCAATATCGGCTTCCGAACAGTCTTCATTATACAGTCTTTGTCGAAAAAAAGCATCAAAATACGCAATTTTTTCTTCCGAGGCGTTTGCACAGATCCAGAAGAGCTCCACGCTGCGGCTGCCGCGGTATTCATTGAGCGCGGGTCGCGCGAGCAGATCCCAGTCCGCCGCGGTGTTCAGCGGCTCAAGCAGCTCGCTCTTGCCAAAGGCGACCACGCGCACGACCTGATCCCCCTGCACCGCGCTGGCGCAGAAGTGCTTGTCATCCTTGCCGATCGTTCGCGGCGAAGCGAACCGCACCCCGTCAAAGCGAAACACAGGCTCCGCATTTCCTTCGCCATACGGCGCAAGCAGTCGCAGCTCCGCCACGCGCTCCACCGTCAGCTCCTCAAAACGCGCCGCTTCATCGTAGTAATACGCAGGGAAAAAATCCTCCGGCCGGTATTGCTCGGCCATTCGCCGCTCAAACGCCAGGCGGAACTGCTCGTAGTTCTCTCTCGCAATCGTCACACCGGCCGCGCGCGCATGCCCGCCAAAGCGCAGAAACAGATGCGAAAACGCGCTGAGGTTTTCAAACAGATCGATCCCGGCGATACTTCTGCCCGAGCCGGTGAGCACACCGTTTTGATCCGCAAACAGGATGACGGGAATATGGTATTTCTCACACAGCCGAGAGGCCACGATGCCGATCACGCCCGGGTTCCACGCCGCGTGCGCCAGCAGCAGGGCGCGCCCGACCTGCCCGGACGCTTGGATCTGCCGCTCCGCTTCCTCCAGAATCTCGTTTTCCGCGTCCCTGCGCTGCTGGTTGTACTCGTTGAGCTTTGCCGCGATCTCGTTCGCGCGGGCAGGCTCCTCGCCGAGCAGCAGCAAGACCGCTTCCTGCGCCGTCGCCATCCTGCCCGCCGCGTTGAGGCGTGGGGCGATCATAAAAGAAACCGTCGTCTCATCCGCAAACGCCTGGTGAAAGCCCGCCGCATCAAGCAGCGCCGAGAGCCCCGGGAGCGTCTGTATATGCTTGAGCCCGCAGGCGGCGATGACGCGGTTTTCCCCCGTGAGCGGCACCACGTCCGCAATGGTCGCCACCGCGGCCAAAGCAAGCTCCTCCGGCTCGTATCCGCCGCCGTTGAGCGCCTGTATGAGCTTGAGCGCAACGCCCGCGCCGCACAGATAGGGGTTTGGATAGGTCGCGTCCTTGCGCGAGGCCGCAACGACCGCGGCGCACTGCGGAATCGTTCTACCGACGCTGTGGTGATCCGTCACGATCACGTCGATGTCCAGCGCGCCGCACAGCGCGATCTCGTCGAATGCGGAGACGCCGTTGTCCACGGTGACGATCAGGTTCACGCCGCGCTCGTGCAGCAGCCGCACCGCGCTTTCGGACATGCCGTAGCCTTCGCTATGCCGGTGCGGGATGTAGTAATCCGCACGCGCCCCCATCGTGCGCAGGCGGCGCACGAGCATCGCGGTGGAGCAGACCCCATCCGCGTCATAGTCGCCAAAGACGCAGACGTACTCCCCCAACCGGATCGCGCGGCGGATGCGCTCGACCGCCGGTTGCATATCCGGCAGCAGAAAGGGATCGAGCAGTGCCTCCTCGGATGGATGCAGAAAACGCCGCGCCTCCTCAGCAGAGGAAACGCCGCGCCGCATAAGCGCCCGCGCAACAAGGTGCGAGCAGCCAAGGTCGTTTGCGATTGTCTCAACGAGCGCCGGGTCGCAAAGCGCCGGCTCGCGCGCGATCAATCGGTTGTTCATCGTTCGCTCAGATAGACGCCGATGGCGCACTCGATGCGCTTTCGCATCAGCCTGCAGCTGATCTCATGCGGGTGCTCCAGCGCGCCGCCGTAGAGCGCGGCGTTTGCCATGCAGCCGCCGCTGCAGTAGTACTTTGCCCAGCAGTTTTTGCAGGTCTCCTTCGTGCAGACGTTACAGCCGAGAAACGCCTCCTGCAGGTCGCTTCGCAGCGCGGGTTGATCCAGCGAGCCAAGCTTGTAGTCCTGCATGCCGACAAACTGGTGGCAGGGATAGATGTCGCCCTCCGGTGTGACCGCCACATACTCCGTGCCCGCGCCGCAGCCGTTGATGCGCTTGCGCAGGCATGGCCCGCCGTCGGGATCAAACATAAAATGGAAAAAGTTAAACCAGCTCTGCGGGCGCTTTCTTTCCTCGATATAATAGGCGGCCAGCGCGTCATACTCGCGCTCGATGCGCCCGATATGCTCCGGCAGCAGGCTGTAGGGGCTCTCCTCCGGCAACACGGCCGGCTCGATGGAGATCTGATCGAACCCATAGCCCGTCAGCGCCTTGACGTCCTCGAGAAAATCGAGGTTTTCGCGCGTAAACGTGCCGCGGATATAGTACTCCTTCTCGCCGCGCCCGGCAACGAGCCTCTTTGCGTTGTCGAGGATGATGTCAAACGAGCCTTTGCCGTTTACGGTCGGCCGCAGCGCGTCGTGGATCTCCTTGCGCCCATCCAGACTGATGACGACGTTGTGCATCTCGCGGTTGATGAAGTCGATCTTCTCGTCGTCCAGCGCCACGCAGTTGGTGGTGATCGTAAAGTGGATGATCTTGCCGTTGCGCTGCTCCAGCTCGCGGCCGTAGGCGACGAGCTGCTTGCACACGTCCCAGTTCATCAGCGGTTCCCCGCCGAAGAGGTCCACCTCCAGGTGTCTGCGCGCGCCGCTGCGCTCCATC
Source organism: Bacillota bacterium (assembly GCA_023399275.1). Lineage (GTDB taxonomy): Bacteria > Bacillota > Clostridia > Christensenellales > CAG-138 > UBA7703. Next base: position 38,972 of record JAEWQH010000060.1, on the reverse strand, counting down.
AAAAAATCGAGCGCGCGCTTGCCCGTATCAAGGGGCATGAGCATCCGCTCGCCATGAAAATCCCCCGTTGCGGCAAAGCAATACCGGCAGCGCAGATTGCAGTCGTGCGCCACGTGCAGGCACATGGACTTGATCGCGCTGCCACCGGCGATCTGCGGCGCGCTCGGCGTTTTGCTCTCAAACGAGCCGTCCGCCTTCAGCTCCTCCAAATCCGCCAGAACTTCCCGCACGGTATCGTGCGAAACGCCCGCGGCATAGGGATCCTCCGCGCGCTCAATCGCCTGCACAACGGCAAACGCCGCGTCGTCCAGCGTATGGATAGCGCCGCTCTCGACGTCGAGCAGCACGTTGTGGTTTTGAAATCGAAACGAATGGATCAAACGGATTCTCCTTCGCTGCCGCGCCGCATATGCTGACGCGGCGCATGCTCCGCACGCACACCGGCGCGTACAAGAGACAAAAAAAGGCCAAAGCGGCCTTTCTTTGCGGATCGGCTGATCAAAGATAGCCCGAAATTACTTGTCGTCCTTCGCGCACTTCTGATTGGCGACCGTGCAGGACGTTTTGCAAGCCGACTGGCAGCTCGCCTGACACTCACCGCAAGCGGTGTCCTTCCCCGCCTTGATGCAGGGCTTCTGGATGGTCTGCATATGCTTCATGGTTGAATTCCTCCGAAACATGATCTCTCTTCGGGATTATACACGATCTGCGCCTAGAGCGCAAGCGCGGCCGTATCGCGCGCGATGGTCATCTCTTCGTCCGTCGGGATCACATACACGTGCACCTTGCTCGAAGGCCTGGTGACCTCCAGGTCCGTCGCACGCGGGCAGGAGAGATTGAATGCCCAGTCCATCTCCACGCCGAGGTACTCCAGTCCCTGCAGAATCATCTCGCGGATGTAGCCGTCGTTTTCCGCAACGCCCGCGGTCATCACGATGGCGTCCACGCCGCCGAGCGTAGCTGCATAGCCGCCGATATATTGCCGCACCTTGTAGCAAAACATCTTTCTCGCCAGCGCTGCGCGCTCGTTTCCCTGCTTGGTCGCCGCCGCAAGGTCGCGGAAATCGCTGCTTACGCCGGAGACGCCGAGCATGCCGCTCTTTTTGTTCATATAGGTATCGATCTCCTGCGCGCTCATACCGGTTCGACCCATGAGATACGGTATGATCGCGGGATCGATGCTGCCGCAGCGCGTGCCCATCGGCACGCCTTCAAGCGGCGTGAGCCCCATCGATGTATCGACGCACTTGCCGCCCCGAACAGCGGAGAGGCTTGAGCCGTTGCCAAGATGGCAGGTGATGACGCGCGTATCCTCCCGCTTCATGCCGAGGGCAACGAGTTTTTTGATCGCCTGACCGGAGACGTAGCGGTGCGAAGTGCCGTGGAAGCCGTAGCGGCGGACCTTGTGCTCGGTATAGGCCTCATACGGCAGGGCGTACATATACGCCTCGCTCGGCATGGTCTGCCCCCACGCGGTGTCAAACACGGCGACCATCGGAACGCCCGGCATGGCGGCCATGCACCCGCGGATGCCCATCAGGTTGGCCGGGTTGTGCAGCGGCCCGAGCGGGATGCACTCCTCGATGGCCTCGAGCACCTCGTCGTCGATGAGCACGGGCTCGGAGTATTTCTCCCCGCCGTGCAGCACGCGGTGTCCCACCGCGCGGATGCTGCTCATGTCTGAGATCACGCCGATCTTCGGGTCTGCCAGCACCTCGAGCACCAGCTTGATCGCGTCCTCATGCGTCTTCATGGGGCTTTCTTTTTCAAAGCACTCGCCGTCTGCGGGCTTATAGCTCAGGGTCGATTTCGCAATGCCGATACGCTCGCAGATGCCCTTTGCGATCACCTGCTTCTGGTCGATGTCGATGAGCTGATATTTCAAAGAAGAGCTTCCTGCGTTGATAACGAGAATATGCGTCATTTTGTACGGTTCTCCTTACAGATTCTGCGCCTGTACGGCGGTGATGGCCACGACGGATACGATATCCTCCACGCTGCAGCCGCGCGAGAGGTCGTTGATCGGGTACCTAAATCCCTGGCAGATCGGGCCGATGGCCTCCGCGCCCGCAAGGCGCTGCACCAGCTTGTAGCCGATGTTGCCCGCCTGCAGGTCCGGAAAGATCAGTACGTTGGCCTTGCCCGCCACCGGGCTGCCAGGGCATTTGAGCTGCCCTACCTTGGGTACGAGCGCCGCATCCGCCTGCAGCTCGCCGTCTGCGGTAAGCTCCGGCGCCAGCACATGCACCAGTCGCGTCGCCTCGGCGACCTTGTCCACCAGCTCGTGCTTGGCGCTGCCCTTGGTCGAAAAGGAGAGCATCGCAACCCGCGGCTGCATGCCGCAGAGGCACTGCGCCGTCTGCGCGGAGGAAACCGCGATCGCCGCAAGCTGCTCCGCCGTGGGGTTCGGGTTCACCGCGCAGTCGCCAAAGACCATCATCCCGTCGTCTCCATACGCCTTGTTCTGCAGCTCCATGATGAAGCAGCTGGATACGACAGAGATGCCCTTTGCCATCTTGATGATCTGCAGACCAGGGCGCAGCGTATCGCCCGTGGTGCTGACCGCGCCGGCGACCATGCCGTCTCCACGGCCGTTTTTGATCATCATCGCGGCGAAGAACTTGGTGTCCTTCATCATCTTTTCCGCGCCCTCGGGCGTCATGCCCTTCTCTTTGCGCAGCTCGTAATACGCCGTGACATAGGCCGGGAAATCCGGATCTTTTTCCGGATCGACAAGAGAAACGCCGTCGAGCGATACGTTGAACTTCTCGGCCGTCGCCTGAATTTCATCCGTGTTCCCGAGCAGCGTTACTTCCGCGATCTGCTGTGCTTTGATCAGAGAAACCGCTTGCACGGTGCGTTCCTCCGATCCCTCCGGCAGGAGAATGTGCTTCTTGTGCATCCTGGCCTTTACCTTGATCGTGTCCATCAAAGCCATCTTTGTGTCTGCGCCTCCATATCGTTTTGATTCAAGCAGAGCAGGAATCGAACATTTTTTGTTCGTTTCTACCACATTTCTTACATTTTGATCCCAACCGCTAGAGTATACCACAATCATATCCAAAATGGTATACTTGATATACGAAAAATTCAGCGATTCAGCGGAGAATTTCACCATGCGCGTCGTCGGAATCATAGCGGAATACAACCCGCTGCATAACGGACACATCTATCATCTGGAGCGCGCCAAGTCGCTCTCCGGGTCGGATTTTTGCGTCGTCGTGCTCTCGGGCAACTTCGTTCAGCGCGGCGAAGCCGCCTGTACGGACAAATTCTCGCGCGCTGCCTGGGCTCTCAGCGCCGGCGCGGACCTCGTGCTCGAACTGCCGAGCGTCTACGCCGTCGCACCTGCGGAACGCTTTGCCGCAGGCGGCGTGCGCACGCTCGGCGCAACCGGCGTGGTGACCAGCCTCGCGTTCGGCTGTGAAGCGCCGGATCTGCAGACGCTCTACCAGATCAGCGACATCATCGCGACCGAACCGCCCGCGCTGCAGGCCGCGATCAAGCGGCACCTCTCGCTCGGCAAAAGCTTCCCCCGCGCGCGCTTCGACGCGCTTCTGGAGTACGGCGTGCCACGAAATATGCTCGCCGCCATCGCGCAGCCGAACAATATTCTGGCGGTGGAGTACCTCAGCGCCCTGCGCAAGTTTGCCCCCGGCATCGAGCCGCTGCCCATCGAACGCATCGGAACCGGCTACCACAGCGAGCAGATCGCGGGTGAGTTTGCCAGCGCAACGGCGATCCGAAAGGCGATCATCGAGGGCCGCCACGAGATCCTCTCCACCATGCCAAGTTTCGTCGGCGGTCCGCTGCTCTACGACGAGCAGTTTATCATCCCGCAGGAAGCGCTCAGCGACGTGATGCTCTACGCCCTGCGCCGTATGTCCGCCGCCGAGCTCGCCGCGCTGCCGGATATCGGCGAGGGGTTCGAAAACGTGCTGTACCGCTCTGTGCGCGAGGCGCGCACGCTTCTCGAGCTCTACGAAAGGATCAAGTCCAAGCGCTACACACTCGCGCGCTGCAAGCGCATCGTCGTCAGCGCGCTGCTTGGGATCACCACCGATCAGGTGCGCCAGACGATCCTCAGCCGCGAAGGCGGTTACCTCAAGGTGCTCGGCTTTCGCAGGCAGGCGCGCGCGCTCATCAGCGAGATCGCCAGGCGCAAGACCGCGCCGCTCATCCTGCGCAACAGCGACCTGGAAGCCTGCCCGCCCTTCGTGCGGCAAAATATTGAAACGGACATGCTCAGCACGGATATCCTGCGCTTCGTAACCAGCCAGGAGATCCGGCGCGATCTCGGCGGCGCGGTCATCCTGTAGCAGCCAAGCAAAACAGCATGATTGTTATAAATTAACACGGACGCGTCGGATTTTATCTCGCGCGTCCTTGTTTTATGCAGATTATAACATCATTCACACATTTCGAAGGCAAGCGCCGCGTTCACGGCCGCCTCGGCTCAGGGAGCGATGAGCTTGCGGATGGCAGGCAGCGCCTCGCGAACGGCGCGGCGTCCTTCCTCAATGGTAGCGCCTGCCTGGTCGGTCTGAAAGCGCCCCTGCACAAACAGCACCTCCGGCACGAGCATGATATCCGCCTCTTCCCGGCGGTATTTCGTAAGCTCCCACTGCATGAGCGAGATCGTATGATTCATCAGCGCATAGGGGCTCATGTCCGAAACGTCCTTCACGCCCCCGTGGTAGCCGACATCCACGCCGATGACCACATCCATACCGTGGTCGCGCAGGGTTTTGCAGGGCACGCGCTCAAGCACACCGCCGTCGATATACGTCTTGCCGTTGAGCCTGACCGGCTCGAAAAACGCAGGGATCGACATGCTTGCGCGGATGCTCTCGTGCAGCGGACCTTCCTCGAGCACATCGAGCTTGCCTGCCTCCGCATCCACCGCAACGCAGCAAAACGGCGTCTTTGTTTCCGCGAAGGTCTTGTCGTGCGTAAACACGCGAACCAGCTCCTCGAGCCGTTCGCCCTTGAGCAGCCCGCCCGAGAGCGGGAGCTTTACATCCAGATAGTCGTAGAGCTTGATCGACTTGATGAATTTTTCCAGCATATAGAGGTCGGTCCCGACGCTGTAGATGCCGCCGATGATCGCCCCCATGCTGCTGCCGGAGATCATGTCGATCTCGATGCCCGCTTCATCGAGCACCTGCAACACGCCAATATGCGCAAAGCCTTTTGCGCTGCCCGCGCCGAGCGCGAGCCCAACTTTCGTCTTCATATCTCCTCGTGCTTCCGGTTTCTTCCCAAATGCGATGCCGCCATCGAGAGAAAACGAGCCGGAGTATCAAATCCCCGGCTCGTGTTGCGCACTGTTTAGAAATCCTCGTCCTCGTCTTCGTCATCCGCCTCGATAAACTCGATCAGGCGCTTGCGGGGCTTCTTTTCCTTCGCGGCGCCGCGCGGCGATTTGGCAACGGGGGCTTCCCAGTCCTCATCCTCATCCTCATCTTCATCCTCGTCGTCCGCTTCCAGCAGGCGGGAGAACAGGCCCTTTTTCTTCGGGGCGGCTTCCTCCGCGCGGGGCGCGCGGCGACGGGGCGCCTCATCCTCCTCGTCCAGCGGCGCAGGGCGGCTGACAGGTCGTGCAAACTGACGCGTCGCGGTCGGATCCTCCTCCACCGCGTAGCGGTCTGCCGCAGCATGCTGCGTTCGCGCTTGACGCGGCGGTTCGCTATAAGCCGGATCCGCATAGCGCGGCGGCTCGCTGTACGCCGGTTCTGCATAGCGCGGAGCCTCAGCGGGCGCGGGCTGCGTCTGCACGGCGGGTGCATACTGTGCCTGTGCGGCATACTGCGGCTCCGGCGCGGCCGCACGCGTTTGCACGGGCGCCGGCGCGGGGGCGTCGTCCACGCCGAGTTCCTTGCGGTTGGTCTCGATCATCTGGTGGTATTCCGCAAGGTAGCGCTGCAGATCCACGAGGATTTCGTCCGCATACTTGCGCGCACCGTTGTAGATTGCGGTTGCGTTCTCCTCCGCCTCGGCGGCGATGCCGTTTGCGCGGGTAAACGCCTCTTTATACACTTCGCTCTCGCTGACACGCTGCTCAAACGCCGCCTGCGCGTCTGCGCGGATGCCGTCCGCCTGCGCCTGCGCCTGGCCGAGGATGGTGTCCGCCTCCTGCTGCGCCTGCTCAACGATCTCGACCGCGTTCTCTTTTGCGTCCGCAATCGTATTCTCCGCCTCGGAGAGGATCCCCGTCGCCCGGCGGATGTCCTCCGGAATGACGACTTTGAGATCCTCCAGCAGATCCAGCAGACGATCCACTTCGACGACCCGCTTGTTCGTGCCGCCAAACTTCGAGCGCGGGCTCTCCTCCAGCTCCTGTTTGATTCGGTTTATAATGCTGAAAATCTTCATGGTTTGTGCGCTGCTCATGGTCTTCTTAACCTTTCTGCAATGATATTGTGAATGCTGTCCGGCACGAGTCCGTTGATGTTTCCGCCCACGGATGCGATCTCCCGTACGGCGCTGGAGCTCAAAAAGGAGTGCTCCGGCCGCGCCATGAAGTAGACGGTGTCCACATCCGGCGCAAGATGGAGATTGAGCGCATTGATCTGAAACTCGTACTCAAAGTCCATGGTCGCGCGCAGCCCGCGGATGATATAGTCCGCGCCGATGGCGTGCGCGTAGTCGACCAGCAGCCCGTCAAAATGCGTGACGACAACGTTCTGCATGCGCTCGGCCTCGACCATCCGCGCGATCATGTCCACGCGCTCCTCCACGGAGAAGACGGGGTGCTTGGCCGCGTTGTTCAGCACGCTGACATACACGCGCTCAAACATCGCGATCGCCCGCTCCAACACATCGTGGTGTCCGATGGTAAACGGGTCGAAGCTGCCGGGATAAACACAGGTCCGCATGCTCGCCTGCCTTTCCCAAGGCGCGCCTTATCCGGGCGCCGCCTCGCGGTCTGCTCGCTCATAGATCGAAACGGCGCAAGCGCCGTATTGCCTCGTCTGCACCCGCGTAGCCAGCCGCTCATCCACGGCGGGCAAGCGGTCAGCCGCGTGTTCGATGATCACGCGCCCCTGCGGCGGCAGAAGGCCAAGGGAAACCGCCAACTCCGCTGCTTTTTGCGCACTGCCGTCCCGGTAGGGCGCGTCGATCAGCAAAAAATCAAAGCGCCGGTTTGAATGCGCCAGATCGTTCAGGCACGCGGCATAATCCTTGCAGGAAACCTGAACCGCGGCGTCCAGCCCGAGCAACTTTGCGTTGGCCTGAATCTGCTCCGCGCACGCGCGGCTGCTATCGTTGCAGATCACCTGCCGCGCTCCGCGCGAGGCCGCCTCCAGCCCGAGGTTCCCGGAGCCGGAAAAGAGATCGAGCACGCTGCTGCCCGGGATGTCAAACTGCAGCATTCCGAATAGCGCTTCCTTCACGCGGTCGAGCGTCGGGCGCGTATCCATGCCCTTCGGCGCATCAAAGCGGCGTCCGCGCGCCGATCCCGCGATGATTCTCAAGCGATCCTCCCGAAACGGTCCGTCTTCTGCAAATCCCGGCGGGGCGCGAGAGCGCGCGCCCACAGAATCAGCCACAATACGTTATTATAGTATATCACCACGGCCGCCGTCACACAAGACAAACATCCGATTCCGGCGCGTCGGCGTCAGTTCGTCAGGATAGGGCCGATGCCTGCCTGCACAAACAGGTCATATGGGTTGACATACTTCCCCTCCGGCGTCACCACGCCGAGATGCAGATGGTTGGCCACGCTGTTGCCCGTGCTGCCGACCAGCCCGATCTGCTGGCCCTGCACCACAGCATCCCCCTCCGCAACGAAGGTGGTCAGCTCATACATATGATAGTAGTGGTAGACAAAGCCGTACGGGTCCTCGATGATCACGTAGTAGCCGGGCACGGGAAGATAGCCGATGTATAGAACCGTCCCGTCCGTCATAGACAGGATCGGCGTCTTTGCGCTGCGGCGGATATCCGTGCCCATGTGCAGGCGCGTCTTATGCGAACGCGGATCGTACCAGCCATCCTTGATCACCCCGCCTTCGACCGGATGGATGATCGTCGCGAGATACGCCGGTTCAAACTGATAGGTCTCAACGGGCGCGACGCTGCCGTCGTCGTTGTAAACGGTGTTGAAGTAGTCCAGCGCGAGCACGCCCTCCACGAGCTGATCGTGCGTACCCTGACCAGCCAGATCCTCAAACGCGCAGCTCGGCCAGTCGAGTGTCACGCCGCTGTATGCATTCCCCGCGTATCCAGCCGAAAGCGCGGAGGCAATCGCATCTGTCAAGCCCTCGCCGTAGATATAGTAGAGCGCGGCGCACTCGCGCCAGCTCAAGCGCAGCTGCGGCCGGCCTGCCGCGTCCAGCGAAACGCCGGCCTCGCGCAGATCGCGGCTGATGCCGCGCACGCACGCGGCGGAAGCCACCTGCATCGAATCGTTGAGCGTATCCGCCAGTGCGCAAAACGCAGATATGTTTTGTGCATAGCTATCGTAAACAGCCGGTTCAAAGGACGTCAGCGCGGCGCCCCATGCCGTCCAATCCGGGCGCAGGCGCGTTTGCATCAGCCGCGCCGCCGCCGCAAAAGCGCTCCCGATGCGCTGCGTCTTCGTCATCCCGCCGCTCAGGCTGGTGCGGGAAACGTATCCCGCCTGCCAGCGAAGCATCTCTGCCGCATAGGCAGCGGAGTCGCCGGCGCCCGTATTCGCGCCGACACAGGCGCCGCTCAGTACGGCCTGTACCTCATCGGCTTGCGCCGCCGTCTCCGGCGCGGCGAGCGATATGCGAACAGAAGCTGTCGATGCCGCAAGCAGCACCGACAGCAGAATCGTTATCGTTTTGTTTTTTTGTTGCCGTGTCATTCGCTATCGGCACACTTTCGTCTTACCAGCCGGTATCCGTTTCGACCGGAGCCGGGGTTATCTCCACAGGCGCAGGCGTTACGGTTCCTCCGCCGGTATCCGTTCCGGAAGGCGTCGCGGTCGTCTCGATATCGTCGTCTCCGTCGCCAAGGTCCGGCAGCGGCGGCGCAGCATACTTATAGGGCAAGACGTGCTCCACGTCCTCGATGCTCCAGTTGTCGGTCCACGGCGCCGCACCGGCGACGAGCTTGACGTTGTCTTTGGACGGCGGCAGAATCAACTGCGCGCGGATCGTTCCGGTATCCGAGTCCAGCGGGTCGCCCTTGCGAATCTCGCAGGTCGTGCCATAGCCGATGTTGTAGAAGATCCAGCGCGCATCCGGAACCGTCAGCCGGATGCAGGCGTGGCTTGCCTTGGTGCCGAGCTTGTCGTAGGACTCGCGGATGAACGTGCTCAGATCCTTCGCTCTGTCGTAAAGGATCGAGTGGAAGTAGGTGCGGCTGCGGATCAACGTCAGATACTGCGCAGCTTCCAGGTTGACAAACTGATAGAAGCGCACCTTCGGCACCAGAATCTGGAAGATGCCGGCGGTCGTCTCATGGCCATATTCACTATCCGGATTGCCCGTGGAGCAGATCATGTACCGCACCGGCTGGGTCAGGTCGGGCTTGCCGAAGGTCGTTCCGTCGTCAAGGCGCTTATAGACCATGACCACCTGCCACTGCAGGTCGACGATGATGTAGTAGGTCTTCGGATCGGGGTACCCCTCCGCAAGCAGGTCGCTCGCGGATTTGCTCATATCGTCCAGACTGCCGACGAGTTCCTCATAGGTCATGTTGACCGTCGGCGCATAGTAGGAAAACGGGATCGGCGTGGGCGTCGGTTCCGGGGTGGGCGTCGGAGCGGGCATATCGCCGAAGCTCTCGACGTTGAGATCCACTACATCCATACTCACGACGACAGGCTCCGGCGTGGGCGTCGGTTCCACGGGCGCCGCCGCCTCGCTGGCGCAGCCAAGGGCAAACAGAGCGGCAATCACAAGGCAAGACAGCAGCAGCGTCTTGATGAGATGTCGTCCCAAGGGCATAATCGTAACCTCTTAACAGTTGAATTAATGAAATCAGCGGCATATTTTTCGAATTTCTTTCGCAAAACCCGGAAAATCTCCGCCGCCGTCTTCGAATCCTGAGTATTGTACCACACCATTGTGGCAGTTTCGCCCGAAACAGAGAAAGTTCACAATTAATCCCGATTGCGTTCGCTTGCGTTTTCAGCGCCGGTGCGTTGATCCTCGGCGTGCGCCGGCGCGCCGAGGCCTCTGAGCATGGCGAGCGCTTTTTCGCCAAACTCCAGCGCGCTTTCGGTATACGCGCTGAGCGCGCGGAGCATCTCTGCGCGCACTCCCTGCGAGAGTTTGACGCGGTCCATGTCCGCATCCTCCATGATCAGCATGCGGCGCATGCCCTCCAGAGCGGTCTTGCTCACTGGCTCACCATGCTGCGAACACGCGGCGCAAACAGCGCCTCCGCGCGGGGAAAAACGCACAGCGGGATCAAAGCGGATATCCCGCCCGCACTGCGCGCAGGCCGTAATGGATGGCCGGTAGCCGACGGCGTTGAGATAACGCACCAGAAAGCAGCAAAACAGATCCTGCGGATCGGATTTCCCGTAAGCCAAAAATGAGAGCGCATGATACAGCAACGAAAACAGCGCTTCGTTCGGCTCGCTTTCCGGCGCGGCGTCATGACACAGCCGCAGCATGACCGAGCCGATGGAGAAGCGCTCGTAGTCCTCCCGAATCGGATAAAACGTCTCCCGCACTTCGCAGGCATTGACACTCGCCTTGTCGCGGCCGGTGTAGATCTCAAACTGACCGTATACAAACGGCTGGCAGGCGTTGACCAGCGGACTTTGCGGCTTGCGGCAGCCGCGCGCCTTGGCGTCCAGCCGGCCGTGCTGTATGGTGAAGATGCTCAGGATTCGATCGCTTTCGCGGTAGTTTGCATACCGCGTGACGATTCCCTCCACGCAGATGACCGGCATCGCCCGTTACCTCCCGCCCTGCGCGCTCACTCGTAGCCGAGCTCGTGCAGCATGCCCGGGCGGTTGCGCCAGTCTTCCTTGATCTTGACCCAGAGCTGCAGGTTCACCGGGCAGCCAAGCATCCATTCGATATCCTTACGCGCATCCTGCCCGATTTTTTTGAGCATGGATCCGCCTTTGCCGATGATGATGCCCTTGTGGGACTCCCGCTCGCAGTAGATGGTCGCATAGACGTCCATCATATCCCGTTCTTCCCTGCGCTCCATCTTGTCCACGCCGACGCCTACGCCGTGCGGAACCTCCTCGCGCAGCAGCAGCAGCGCCTTTTCGCGGATCAGTTCGCCTACGATGATGCGCTCTGGCTGGTCTGTGACCATATCGTCCGGGAAATACTGCGGCCCGGGCACAAGAAACGCGCCGAGCGCGCGCTCCAGCTCGTCGAGCCCTTTGCCGGTCCCGGCGGAACCGCGCAGGATCACCTTGATGAACCCCCTCTGCTCTAGCGCCTCCTGCGCCTCGTTCGCCTGGCCGAGGCTCGCCGCATCGGTCTTGTTGATAAACGCGACGATGGGCGCCTTCGCGCGGGAAAGCCGATCGAGGATGGCCGCGTCCCGCTCGCGCACGCCCTGCTCGGCATCTGCAACAAACAGGATCGCTTCCACCTCGTTGATCGCGTCGTAGGCGACCTTTTGCATGTATTCGCCGAGCTTGTTCTTCGGGGTTGTCACGCCCGGCGTATCCAAAAAGATCATCTGATAGTCCGGCCGGGACAAAACGCCCGTGATCTTGTTGCGCGTAGTCTGCGCGCGGTCGGTCACGATGGCGATCTTCTGGCCGATCAGCTTGTTGAGAATCGTGGACTTGCCCACGTTTGGGCAGCCGATGATGGAGACAAAACCGGAACGAAACCCGCTCATTTCAAATCCTCCGGGCCAAACGAATGCGGCAGCAGTGCGCCGAGCGTGGACTCGACGAAGCGCCGCTGCGCATTGGCAAATACGACGGGCATATCGTCCGCGCAGAACTCCCGCAGCACCTGCCGGCAGACGCCGCAGGGCGAAGCCGGATTTTTGCCGGAGCAGACGACGACGATCGCCTCAAATGCACGCTCGCCCTCGGACACGGCCTTGAACACCGCCGTGCGCTCGGCGCAGTTGGTCGGCGTATAGGCCGCGTTTTCGATATTGCAGCCAAGGTAGTACCTGCCGCTTGCGCCCTTGAGGCACGCCCCAACCTGAAAGTGGGAATACGGTGTATACGCCTGCTCCATCGCCTCGTAGGCGAGATCGAGCATCGTCTCCCGCTCCTGCGGATCGATTTTCTTCATCGTTGATACCCCAAGTCGTTCAGTATCGCTTCCTGCCGGGCAAACATGCGCTTCTCGTCGTCCGGCTCCATATGGTCGTAGCCGAGCAGATGCAGCGCGCCGTGTACGGAAAGAAACGCAAGCTCCCGCGTGAGAGAGTGTTCATACGCCCGCGCCTGCGCCTCGGCTCGCTCAAAGCAGATCGCGATATCACCCAGATACCCGTCTGGTGGGCAGAGGATCGCGTCGCCTTCGCAGGCGGGAAACGTGAGTACGTCCGTCACGCGGTCGATGCCGCGGTAGCTCGCATTGAGCCGCTGAATCTCCTCCGCGTCGGTCACGAGCACGCAAACGTCGCCCGCCGCGCCTTCGCGCAGCAGTGCGCCGTCCACCGCGCGGCGGATGAGCGCGGCAGCGTCCTCTGGCAGGCAGTCCAGCTCAGTCTGCACATCGGTCATGTCATCGCCTCCAGCGCGGGGTAGCGGATGCGTTCGTGCATCAACCCCGTGAGCGTCACGAGGAAGCTCTTCTCGATCTGGTTGATCTCGCCGAGCGTAAGCGGGCACTGTTTGAGTTGCCCGTCGTCCATCTTGCCCTGCACGATCTTGTGCACCATGTCGGCGACCTCTTCGCGCGTGGGCTCACTCATGGAGCGAACCGCCGCCTCGCAGCTATCCGCCAGCATGACGATCGCGCTTTCCTTCGAACTCGGCAGATTCCCCTGATAGCGAAACAGCCGCTCGATAACGGGCTCGCCATCCTGTGTCTGCTGCTGCTTCGCCTTGTAGTAAAAGTAGCTCACCAGCGTGTTGCCATGGTGCTCCGAAACGATTTTTTTCACCTCGGAGGGCATGCGATAGCGCGAGAGGTACGCCAGCGCATCCTTCTGGTGCGCAATGATATAGCCCGCGCTCTCCTCCGGCTGAAGCGTGTCGTGGATATTCTGGCCGTTTTGATTCTCCTTGAAGTACTGCGGGCGGCGCAGCTTACCCACGTCGTGGTACATCGCGCCGGTCCGCGCAAGCAGCGCGTTTGCGCCGATGGCTTCCGCCGCGCCCTCCGCCAGCGAGGCGACCATCATACTGTGGTGATAGGTGCCGGGGGCGACGGTCATCATCTTCTTGAGCAGCGGGTGGTTAGCGTTTGCCAGCTCATGCAGCCGCGCCGGGGTAACGATATCAAAGAGGTTCTCCCACAGGCTGAGCATGCCGACGCAGAAGACAGAGAGGATCAGCGCGCTTGCCATCTGCAGCCCTGCGTAGATGAGCGTGGTATTCCAGCTATAGTTGAGGATCAGCCCGCCCGCAACGACGACCGCCGCGCCGGCGACGCCGCCGAACGATCCCGCGGCGATCAGCGCGCCGCGCTTCTTGCTGCGCTCCGCTACGACCATCACCATCTGCCCGGAGATGAGCATCGCCGCCATGGCGAGGATGGAGTCCGAGCCAAACAGCGTGGAACCACTGCCGCCCGCCAACAGCGAAAACGACAGCGCCAGCGCGATGTTGACCGCCTCCGCGGTCTTGCGCGAGACGAGCAGCGTCGTAAGAAGCACGCCAAAGACGGCGGGCGTTACGCGCGGATCGACGATGTAGCAGATCCACTCCAGCGCCAGCGTCAGCCAGAGGATCAGCGCTAGAATGGTCATTTGTTTGTTGGAGGAAAAAGTCTCGCGGTCAAACGCGAGCAGATACAACCCCAGCATGCCAAATGCGCAAAAAAGGTACGCGATCGTGCCCGGCGTCAGGCGGCTGACCGCCTCCGCGCCCTTGACGAGGTCGAGCGAGAGCAGCATGTCATACTGCTCCTGCGTCACGGTCTGTCCGGCCTGCACGATCGTTGCGCCGCGCGCGATATACACCGGCTCCACCGCGCTTGCGGCTTTTTCCTGTGCGCGCGTGGTCTCCACGGAGTTCACCACGTTGGTCGGCAGCAGATATTTGTCGTAGACCATCTCGCCCATCGCCTTGAGCCAGACGGAGAGCGTGGAGAGCTTGAGTTCTTTATTGATCTCGGAGAGCGTCTTGACCTGATCCGCCTCGGTCACGCCGGCACGCAGCTTTTCGGTCAGCGTGGTCAGCACGAGCTCCTTGAGCTGGTCGATCTCGTCGTCCGTCGCATCCAGCAGCGCATATCCCAGCGCGGTGTCCGAGACGCCGACGGGCAGCTTGACCAGCATTGCGAGCAGGTCTGTGGCCGGAATGACCTCCTGCCAGGTGCGCGTGTCCTCTTGCGTCTCCCCCTGCGCATCCGGCGAGGCAGCGGTAAACGAAGCCGCGCGCGTGGTTGTTGCCGCGTTTCGGAAGCTGCTCAGCGCAGAAAAGAAGCTCTGCGCGTTTGAGATCAGCGTATCCGCAAGCTTTTCATCGACCGAATAGACCGGGGAGACGTTGTTTCGCGCGGCCTGACGCAGCGCCTCGGTGTTTACGCTGTCCTCCACGATGCGCGGCGCGGTGATGGACTCCGCGGCAACGGCGCCGACGGAGACCTCATAGCGCTTTGGCGTAAGCGAGGTGATGCTCACGGCGCACGCAAGCGCAAAGCTGATGCTCAGCACGATCGCGCCGTATACGCGCGATCTCGGCGCATCGGCCGCTCTTCTGCGTTTTGCCTTTGTTTGCTTCTGCGTTTCAGCCACGGTCGTTTCGCCCTCGTTCGTTCAGGATGGGCAGCGCTTGCCCGCAAAGTGCGCGGCTATGCGTGCCTCGGCTTTTCAAAGCGCTCGTAGGCGCAGATGATACGCTGCACGAGCTCATGCCGCACAACGTCCTTATGCGTCAGGTGGATGATCCGTATCCCCTCCACATTGTCCAGAACGCGCACCGCCTGCACGAGCCCGCTCGCCTTTTCGCGCGGCAGGTCGATCTGCGTTACATCCCCTGTCACTACGACGCGCGAGCCTTCGCCGATGCGGGTTAGAAACATCTTCATCTGCTCTGTGGAGCAGTTTTGCGCCTCGTCAAGTATGATATAAGCGCTGTTGAGCGTGCGCCCGCGCATATACGCCAGCGGAGCGACTTCGATCGCGCCGCGCTCGTAGAGCGCCTTGTAGCTCTCGAGACCCAGAAACTCCTGCAGCGCATCGTAGAGCGGCCGAAGATAGGGATCCACCTTGCTCTGCAAGTCCCCTGGCAAAAAGCCCAGCTTTTCCCCCGCCTCCACCGCCGGGCGCGTGAGGATGATGCGCTCGACCTCTTTGTTTTTAAACGCCTGCACCGCCATGGCGACGGCGAGATAGGTCTTGCCCGTTCCGGCGGGGCCGATGCCGAAGACCAGCTCAAATTCCTTGAGCGCCTGCACATAGCGCTTCTGCCCCAGCGTTTTGCACTTGATCTGACGGCCCTTGTTCGTGATGGCGATCACGTCGCCCATGATCTTCTCGATCATGTCCGCGTTGCCTTCCTTCGCAAGATCGACCGCGTAGCGAATGCGGCTTCGGTTGATCTTCTCTCCGCGGCGCTGCATATCGAGCATCTTTTCGATGACGATGCGCGCAAGCTCCGCGCCCTCCGCCTCACCTGTGATGCGGATGCCGCGCTCCTCCGCGCTGATATGCGCGCCGGTCTCATCCTCGAGTACGCCGATATTCTCGTCGAACACGCCGAACAGCCCAAGCAGTTCGTTTACATCCTCCAGCGGGATTGAAAGCATAACCCGCTCCGTTTCCTGTGTCAAGCAGCGCTCTCCTTTGTTGATGAAAAGTTTCCATTCCAACGCGTCCGGAGCGTTTTTTGCCCGTTTTCACGGCCGCTTCCCCCACGCGGGCGTGGATTCACCTACTGGCGATTATAGCACACGCCGCTGTGAAACGCCACGCGGCGGCGCAAGCGGCTCATCCCCTCTTCTGCATGCGCTCGATCAGTCGGTGCCCCGCGTCCTCGTAAAGCCCCGTCGTCTTTGCGTCGCTCTCCGTAAAGCGCAGGCTCCGCCCGGCATGGTCTCCGTTTTGATACAGCGCAAACGGCACCGGCTCCGCGGAATGCGTGCGGGTCTTGATCGGGGTCGGGTGATCCGGCAGCACGAGGATCGTATAGTCCTCCCCGCAGCCCTCCAGATACGCCAGCACAGGTCCGATCACCTGAGCGTCGATCTGCTCGATGGAGTAGACTTTCTCTTTCACCTGCCCGTGGTGGCCGCACTCGTCCGCCGCCTCGATGTGGACGTAGACGTAGTCTGCCCCGCGCGAGAGCGCGTCGATCGCCGCCGCGGCTTTCCCCGCGAAGTTGGTTTCGTAGGTGCCCGTCGCGCCCTCGACCTTGACGACCTCCATGCCCGCGCACCGGCCGATGCCCTGGATCAGATCCACCGCCGAGATCACCGCGCCGTGCAGGCCCGTCTTGTCATAAAACGGCGTCAGCGACGGCCTCCGCCCCTCGCCCCAGAACCAGATGGCGTTTGCAGGGTTCTTTCCCGCAGCGACGCGCGCCCGATTGACCGGGTGCTCCCGGAGCAGCGCATACGCCGTCTCCATCCAGCGCATGAGCAGCGCTGCGTTGGTCCCTTCCGGCAGCCTGCCATCCACCGGCTTGCCGCTGATATCGTGCGGCGGGGTCAGCTTCGCGCCGGTCTCCGCCTCGTTGAGCACAAGACAATGCCGGTAGGAAAAGCCGGGATACAGGCGCACGCCCTCGCTTCCGAGCTTCTGCTCGAGAAACTGAATCAACGTTTTTGCCTCTTCGGTCGAGATTTCGCCGGCGCTGTAGTCGAGCATCGTCGCCTCCGCGATGTTACCCTCGCCGGAGAGGGTGACGAGGTTGCAGCGGTAGGTGACGTCTGTATCCGCAAGGTCGATGCCCAGGCTTGCCGCTTCCAGCGGAGAGCGTCCGGAATAGTAGCGCTTCGGATCATAGCCAAATACCGAAAGGTTCGCGGTGTCGCTGCCGGGGCTCATGCCGTCCGGCACGGTCTTCACCAGCCCGAATGCACCGTCCCGCGCAAACTGGTCCATAAAAGGGTGATTCGCCGCCTCGAGGGGTGTCCGCCCGCCGAGCGCGTCGACAGGCCAATCCGCCATGCCGTCGCCTAAGATGACCGCCAATTTCATAGATCGCTTACTCCATTTTCTGATACCGTTCCTATATGGTCAAACCTCTCGCACGCCGAAGTATTGATACAGCGTGCAAGGCATGCCTCCGTTGGTCAGCTTTCTGCGCTTGTCCGCGCGCAGGCCATAGACCTGTTCAAACTCGCGCATGCCGGAGAAGACGTTGACGCTCCAGCCGGGATATGGCGAAAACACGCGCCGCATAAGCCGGCAGAGCGCCTTTGCGTCGTCCTTCTCCATGAGCCGCTCGCCGTAGGGCGGGTTGCACACGATCACGCCGCTTTGCTCCGCCGGGGAAAAATCCTTGATGTTCTGCACGCGCCAGTCGCAAAAGACGCCCGCCTTCTTCGCGTGTTTTTTACACAGATCGATACTGCGCTCGTCGATATCGAAGCCGCGCACGTCGATCTTGCGGTTCAGCCTCGCAGCCTGCGCGTTCTCGCGCTCCCGCGTCCAGACGCCGCGGTCGAAAAACCACCAGCCTTCCGCGGCGAACGAGCGGCCGAGCCCGGGAGCGATGTTCTGCGCGATCATCGCCGCCTCGATGGGCATCGTGCCCGAGCCGCACATGGGGTCGATGAGCGGAATGTCCGCGCGGTAGCGCGAAAGCAAAACGATTGCCGCGCCGAGCGTCTCGGAAAGCGGAGCAGCGACATTGTAGGTGCGGTATCCCCTGCGCGAGAGTCCCGCTCCGCAGCAGTCCAGGCAGAGCGACACGCGGTTTCGCAGGATGCCGACCTCGACGATGATCTCCTGCCCGCCCTCCGGAATCACCTGCGTGCGGTACGCAGCTTTCAGGTTCTCCACGATGGCTTTTTTGACGATGCTCTGGCAGTCGCTGACCGAAAACAACGTGCTCTTGGCGGATTTTCCCGTCACGTGGATGTTCGTCTCCGGCCTGAGAAACTGCTTCCAGCGCACCGACTTCGTCTTTTCAAAGAGTTCGTCAAACGTCTCCGCCTCAAACTCCTCCACCACCAGCAGCACGCGCTCCGTCGTGCGCAGCCAGAGCAGCGACTTCACCATCGCCTCCTCGCCGCCGGCAAAGGAGACACGCGCATCCGCGGTTTCGGTCACCTCCAGGCCGAGGTCGCGCAGTTGGCGCGTGACCAGCGCCTCCAGACCGAGCTTGCAGGTTGCGATAAATTTCATTTCTTCTCCTCTGGCGTTGCGGCAAACGGCTCGAGCTTGACCAGCGCATTTCGAAGGCGCGGCTTGGTCACGCGGTAGATCTCGCTGATCTCGTCCTGCGAAACCGTCTCCCCGCAGCTGCGCCTGCCGAGGTATTCCAGCGCGGCCGCAAACGATATCTCCTGCGCGGCGGAGATGCGCGGGAACTTCTGATGGAGGCTGTCCACATACCGGCGAAAGATCTGCGCGGCTTCGCTGGCACACTCCTCGCGGCAGTTGCCGAGCATGAACTGCATCAGGATCTGCATCACGCCCTCGTAGGACGCAGGCAGCTTATAGTCCAGCTCCAGCAGGCTCACGCGTCCCTTGATCCAGCGGCCATTGAGATAGGCCATATACGGCTCTTTGGCACCCATATGCTTGAGCATGCCGAACACGGCGCGCTTGAGCTCATCCGGCTGGTCGGTGCGCAGCAGATAGTCCCGGAGGATATGCTCCGCGTTTTCATCCGCAAACGTAAACACGAGCGAGAGCATGCTCTTTTTGACCCGCAGATCGGAGAGTGAGAGCGACCAGACCAGCAAGTCGCGAAACGCCGCATCCTCCGCCCAGATGCGGTTGAGCTCCTCGTGCGGCAGCGCCAGCACCCGGTTGAGGTGGTTGAGCCGGCGAAACGCTTCGGAAAACGGCACCTGATACGGGATGATCCAGCGTATGGCCGCGCGCTTCGGCGAGCCGTCCGCATGCTTGCATTGGTTGAGGTAATACCGCGCAACCGTGTCGTGCGGGTCGATTCGCTGCAGTCTTTGGTAGATCACCTTCGCGCTGCCGGCGTTGCCCTGTATAAACCGCGCATAGGCGAGCTTGTGGAGCACGTTTGCGTCATACGGCATCTGCAGCGCCATCTTTGAAAGCGTCTTCTCCGCGTCTGCAAATCGTTCCAGGTCGAGCTGCAGCACCGCGATGCTGTGCAGCTCCTCCGGGTCCAGCGCGCGCAGCTTGAGCATCTCGTTCAGCCGCGCGATCGCCGCGGCGCGCTCGCCGTCCTCGATCTCGGCCAGCGCCAGCGTGCTGTTTGCCAGGATGTTGCCCGCATCCTCCGAAAGAAGCGCCTGCGCAAGCTTGCGCGCATCGTCCCGCCGGTTTGCGATGTAATAGGCGACTGCAAGCTGCTCGCGGATGCGGGTGGATTTCGGCGCCTGCCCGAGGCGGTGCTCCAGCTCCTCCACGGCATAGCCCGTCTCACCGCTGGCGAGCAGGGAGCGCGCGTAGTGCGTCACCGCATTGTCCTCGTAATCCTCGTCCCCACGCAGGCCGGTGGTCTCAAACATAGCGTCATCGTCGTCGATGAGATCGAGCAAATCCTCGGCGTCGGCGGCAAAATCCCCGTCCGGCTCCAGCTCAAGATAGTCCTCAAGGCTGTCTGCCGCACGATCGTAGTCCTGCAAGCCGAAATAGTTGCACGCAAGGCCAAAGTGGCACTCCGCCGGCGCATCCTCCCGATCCACCAGCAAGCGAAAAAGGATCCGATTGCTCTCCTCAAAGCGCTGCATCTGACTGAGAATCTCCGCCAGCGCGATGGCGATCTCCGCATCCTCCGGCGCGCGCTCATATGCCTCGCGGTATCGGATGATTGCCGCGATCAGGTCGTTTTTTTCGAGTTCCTTCGCGCCGCGCTTCATATAAAATGTAGCGCTTTGCGAAAAGGGGATCACCTTCCCCGCCTTGTTTGCCTTTGTCTTCGTCTTCGTCATCGTTCTCTTCACAGTCTTCTCAGGTCGTCGCCGCCTGCAGCAGCGCGCGCAGTTCCTCTTCGCTAAAGCGGTAGACCTTGTCGCAGAAGCGGCAGGTCACCTCCGCGCCGTGATCCTCCTCGATCATGTCGTCCAGCTCCGCGCGCCCGATGGAGATCAGCGCGCGCTCGACACGCTCGCGCGAACAGTCGCAGCGGTAGAGCGGCTCTCGCTCGCCGGCAAAACACAGCCCAAACTCGCCAAATACACTCTCAAGCATCGACTCCGGCGTCTCGCCCGCATCCAGCCGTTCGGAAAAGAGGGCGATCTCACCGCTCTTGGCCTGCAGGCGGTCGATGACCTCCTCCGGACAGCCCGGAAGCGGTTCAGCAAATACGCCCGCCGCCGCGCGCACCGCTCCATCCTGCGCGCGCTCGCGCACGCCGAGGTATACCAGCGCGGGTCTCTGCAGGCTCGCGGCATAATAGTTTGCAAAGTCCACGGCGATCTCGCCGGAGACGATGTTGCTCAGCCCCACATACGGCTCCTTGAGTCCGAGGTCGCTGACCACGGAGACCTTGCCGCTGCTGCCGACAAACCCGCCTACGTCGAGCTTACCCTGGCTGTTGAGCGGCAGCTCCACCTCCGGGTTGGCCACGCTGCCCTTAACCTCAAGACGGCTGTTCCCGGTGCAGATCATGCTGCCTGCGGGGCCGTCGCCTTTGAGAATCGTGGATACAAGGTCGTGCTCGCCTTTGAGATCCGCCGCCATGATGACGCTCATCATCAGCTGCCGGCCCAGCGCGGCGGTCGCCACGCGCGAAAGCTTGAGCAGCCGGCGCGCTTCACGCACGAGGTTCGTCCCGTCGATGAACGCGACGCGGATCATCCCCTCTGCCGCCACGCACTGGATCAGCCGGTCCTTTTGCTCGGGTCTGTATGGTAAAACGTTGTTCTTCATTTTATTTATACTCATTCACTTTCCGTTTCATGTATTTTGCGCGCCACAAACTGGATGCGCTCGCTCCCGGGGCCCGGCGCGTTTTGCGTAAACGCGTCGTACCTGCCTTCCACAGCGAAGCCCGCCCGCTCCAGCAGCGCCGCCAGCTCTTCGGTCTCGTGCGCGCGCTGGACATGCCGCTCGTCAAAGCGCCGGTACGCGCCCTTGCCATCCGGCGTGAAAAACACCAGGCGCATCTCAAGCAGGCGCGACTTCGGATCGAAGCAATTTTGCCATAGGTATGTGCAGCCCGGCTCGTCCGCGCCAAACGTCTGGCCGCCGAGCACATGCTCGAGCTTGTGCGCGCTGGAGACGTCAAAGAGCAGCAGACCGCCCGCGCGCAGCGCGCGGTTTGCTCCTGTAAAAAAGGAGAGCACATCCGCGGAGGAGAACAGATAGTTCACCCCGTCGCAAGCGCAGGTGATCGCCGAAACCGGCTTGTGCAAACAGATGCCCTGCAGCGTCTGGCGCACGAAGGGGATTTTCGCCCCCGCCTTTCTCGCCTTTTGCTGCGCCATCTGCAGCATGCGCTCCGAGGCGTCCGCCCCCGTTGTGCGATAGCCCGCGGCGTGCAGCCGGAGGGCAATCTCGCCCGTGCCGCAGGCGCAGTCCAACACCGCCTCGCCCACCGAAACTCCGCCCATACGCAATTGCTCTGCAAGGTACGCCGCCCAGGCGGCATAGTCGACATCCGACATCAGCAGATCGTAGAGCGCGGCAAAATCGCCATATGCTTCCATCATGTCCGTCGCCGCCTCCCTTTGCCTCCGCTGTGCGTATGCCGCAGCAATCTGTGCGTTTGTCCGCGCGTTGCTCCGATCAAACACGCAAGAATGTTCGATTTTTTATTGTACATCAAAATGGGCGTTCCCGCAAATACATATCGCAATTCGGCGTTGATCTCATTTGACAAACCAGCGAATATTGATTAAAATCATCATAACTATTAGAAAGGCTGCGCTCCTGCCCAGTCAGGATCGCAAACAAAGCGCACATGAAGCAGTACAAGATCGCAGTTGTCGGCGCCACAGGGATGGTCGGCAGAATGTTTCTCCGCGTGTTGGAAGAGCGC
Source organism: Bacillota bacterium (assembly GCA_023399275.1). Taxonomy (GTDB): domain Bacteria; phylum Bacillota; class Clostridia; order Christensenellales; family CAG-138; genus UBA7703. The sequence goes on along the minus strand of JAEWQH010000060.1, from coordinate 16,804 downwards.
AAGCTTCCGGCATCGGAATATCTCCTCTTTGCCTCCGCACGCAGCGCGGGCACTACCGTCGAGTTCATGGGCAAAAAACACGTCGTCCGCGAACTGACCGAGGATGCGTTCAAAGATCTTGGCGTCGATATCGCGCTTTTCTCCGCAGGCGGCGGCACTTCGAAGACCTTCGCCCCCATCGTAGCCGCATCCGGCGCGGTGGTCATCGATAACTCCAGCACCTGGCGCATGGATCCGGACGTTCCGCTGGTCGTACCCGAAGTCAACGCATACGCCATCTCCGGCTACAAGAAAAAAGGCATCATCGCCAACCCGAACTGCTCGACCATTCAGGCGATGGTCGCCCTCAAGCCGCTCGCGGTCCAATACGGCCTCAAGCGCGTGATCTACTCGACCTACCAGGCCGTCTCCGGCGCGGGCATGGGTGGCTACAGCGACCTTGAAAACGGCCTCAAGGGAGAAGCGCCCAAGAAGTTCCCGCACCCAATCGCGGGCAACATCCTGCCGCAGATCGACGTGTTTCTCGACACCGGCTACACAAAGGAAGAGCAGAAGATGATCGACGAATCGAGAAAGATCCTCGACCTGCCAAACTTGCGCGTCACGGCGACCACGGTGCGCGTACCCGTGTTCCACGGACACAGCGAGAGCATCAACGCCGAGCTCGAAAAGCCTTTTGAGATCGCCGATATCCGCGCGCTCTGGGAGGGCACGGAGGGCCTCGTCGTGCAGGACGACCCGGAAAACGGCATCTACCCCATGCCGCTCAACGCCGCGGATACGGATCCCGTCTACGTCGGGCGTCTGCGCCGCGATTTCTCCGTGGAGAACGGCGTCAACTTCTGGTGCGTTGCGGACAATATCCGCAAAGGCGCGGCGACCAACGCCGTGCAGATTGCGCAGGAACTCATTCGTCAGTGGGAGGCGTAAAAAAACATGTCTATCTTTCGCGGAAGCGGCGTAGCCATCGTCACCCCGTTTCAAAACGGGGCAGTTGACTTCACCGCGTTTACCAGGCTGATCGAGCTGCAGATCGCAAACCGGACGGACGCGATCATCTGCGCGGCGACGACCGGTGAAAGCGCGACGCTCTCAACCGACGAGCGGCTGAGCGTCATCCAGTTTGTAGTTGAGCGCGTCAATGGCCGCGTGCCGGTCATCGCAAGCACGGGCGGCAACAACACCGAAGAGGTGGTCGGCAACAGCAAGTCTGCCGAGGCCATCGGCGTGGACGGGCTGCTCGTCGTAACCCCTTACTACAACAAAACCACGCAGACAGGGCTGATTCGCCACTATTTCACAGTGGCGGACGCGGTTGAGACGCCGATCATCGTCTATAACGTACCCGGCCGCACGGGCCTCAATATCCTGCCGCAGACCATGGCTGAGCTTTGCACGCATGAGAACATCGTCGGCACCAAAGAAGCCAGCGGCAATATCGAGCAGATCGTCAACATCGCGGCGCTCTGCCCGCAGTGTGACATCTATTCCGGCAACGACGACCACGTGCTGCCCGTGCTCAGCATCGGCGGCAAGGGGGTCATCTCCACCATAGCAAACATCGTGCCGGGCGAGATGCATGCGCTCTGCGAGGCATTCTTCCAGGGCGACCTTCAGTTGGCGCGCCAGCTGCAGCTGCAGCTCATCCCGATCTGGAAGGCCGCGTTCTGCGAGGTCAACCCCATCCCGCTCAAGACGATGATGGGCCTCATGCAGCTCTGCGAGCCGGATGTGCGCCTGCCGCTCGTGCCGCCCGCGCCGGCGAGTATGCGCCTGATCGAGGAGACGCTCAAAGGCTACGAACTGATCTAACGCACAACCAACCTTCTTGGAGGACTGACATGATTTCTGTGATCATCAACGGAATCTGCGGTCAAATGGGGCGCGCCGTGTATGCCGCTATTCAAGCGCAGAACGGCGCGTTTTCCGCCGTTGCAGGTGTGGACCCCTTTGGCTGCGGCGAGGCGTTCGCCTGCCCTGTCTACCAATCGCTCGACGCGGTACAGGAGCGGGCGGATGTGATCATCGACTTTTCGATCCCTGCCAGCACGCCGGAGATCCTGCGCTACGCGTTGGAGAAGAAACTGCCGGCCGTCATCGGCACAACCGGCCTCGGCGAGCGTGAGCTCAAGCTGCTCCGCTCCGCTTCCGACCGCATCGCAGTGTTTCAAACGGGGAATATGTCCCTCGGCGTCAACCTGCAGGTGCAGCTGGTGCAGCTTGCCGCCTCGACGCTCGGCGCCAGTTTCGACGTGGAGATCATCGAGACGCACCACCGCAAAAAGGTGGACAGCCCCAGCGGCACCGCGCTGATGCTGGCAAACGCCGTCTCCTCCATTTCGCCGGACGATGAGGAGCTCGTCTTTGGCCGCCATGAAAAAAACAAGCGGCGTACGGAGCACGAGATCGGCATCCACTCGGTCCGCGGGGGGACGGTCGTCGGCGAGCATCAGGTGCAGTTCATCGGCAACGACGAGATCATAGAGATTTCGCACCGGGCGTTTAGCAAGCAGGTCTTTGCGCAGGGCGCGCTGCGCGCGGCGAAATTCCTTGTCGGCAAGCAGAGCGGGCTGTACAACATGCAAAACGTCGTTGCGGAGCATGACGCGGCCTCGCGCCTCTTCTCTCTCGAGAGCCAGGCTGCGGTCATCATCCGCTCGTTTGCCAAGGAGGATGCGTTTGCCTCGCGCGTGTTCGACGTCATCGCCGAGCACGGGGTGTTTGTGGACATGATCGCCTGCTCCGAGCCGGACGAACAGAGCCTGAGCATCGGGTTTTCGCTGAACGAGGCCGATCTCTCCGAGGCGCTCAACGCCATCAACGAACTCACGCGAAACGGCTACGGCTGCAACATCCGCACCCGATCGGACCTGACCAAGCTCACCCTCGAGGGCACCGGCATGGCGCTGCAGCACGGCGTTGCGTCGCAGCTCTTCTCCGCACTGCGCAAGGAAAACATCCACATCTGGCTGATCACCACCAGCGAAACCAGGATCGAATTCTGCGTGGATACCGTGCATGCGCTGCGCGCGGCGGACGCCATCCGCAAGCGGTTCCAGATCGGATAAGCCCATTCAGGCGGCATCAAAAGACGCTTCTGTTCCTCAAAGAATGCAGAAGCGTTTTTGACTGCGCCGGATCGTTGCCAACTCTTACTTGCCCTCTTTTCGCAGGCGCTGCTCCTGGCCGTGGATCAGCCGGCGGATGTTGTCCGTATGCCGCACAAACACGACCAGCGTCAGTAGCCCGGCGAGCGCCACCAGCGGCACGTCGCCCAGCCGGAAGATCAGCGTAGAAAGGAAAAAGAGCAGCATGGCCGTCAGCGACATGATCGACATCTTCTTGTCCATCAGCAGAATCGCCCCGCCGATGGCGATGGCGCAGAGCGCGCCGAGCGGAAACGTAAACAGCGCAACGCTGTAGGAAGAAGCCACGCCCTTGCCGCCGCGAAACCCCGCGAACATCGGCCAGCAGTGACCGATGACGACGAAGAACCCCGCGATGTAGCCGCCGGTCTGCCCGCAGATGAGCTGGCCAAACAGCACGCCAAGAAACGCCTTGGTGAAGTCGCCGGCAAACGTGATCGCCCCCGGTCCGTAACCGAAGACGCGCACCATATTGGTGCTGCCCGCGTTGCCGCTGCCATGGTTTCGCACGTCGTCGTGATAGTACGCGCGGCTAACGATGATGGCGGTCTGAATATTGCCGAGCAAGTATCCGACGGCGGCGCAGGCAAGCGCGGACCAGACCGTGAGCGTAAAGGCCCCGTTAGAAAACGTCATGCTTCGTTCTCCCTCTTGCGCTCGCGGAAGAAGATGCGGATCGGCGTCCCCTCAAAACCAAACGATTTACGGAAGTAGTTTTCCAGATAGCGCTCATAGGAAAAATGCACGATCTGCGCATCGTTGACGAAGATGACAAACGTCGGCGGCTGCACGGAGACCTGCGTGGCATAGTAGATCTTCAGCGTGCGCCCCTTGTCGCTCGGCGGGTCGTTCATCATGACCGCTTCGCTGACGACGTCGTTGAGCTGCCCCGTCGGAATGCGGCGGCGCGCTTGTTCAAATGCCTTGTCGATAAGCTCCATCACCTTTCCGACGCGCTGTCCGGTCTTCGCCGAGATGAACAGCATCGGCACATAGCTCATAAACGCAAGATCCGCACCAAGGCTTTTTTCAAACGCGTGCATCGTGTGGGTGTCCTTCTCGACCAAGTCCCATTTGTTGACGATCAGCACGCTCGCCTTGCCTTCCTCGTGCGCATACCCTGCGATGCGAACATCCTGCTCGCTCAGCCCCTGGCTTGCATCGCAGACGAGCAGCACCACATCCGCCCGGCGGATCGCCGAAAGCGAGCGAATCACGCTATAGCGTTCGATGGTCTCGTCCTCCACGCTGCGCTTCCTGCGAATCCCGGCGGTGTCCACGAGCGTATACGCACGCCCGTTTCGCGTAAACGGCGTGTCGATGGAGTCCCGCGTCGTGCCGGGGATGTCGCTCACGATGGCGCGCTCCTCCCCCAGCAGCGCGTTGACGAGGCTGCTTTTGCCGACGTTTGGCTTGCCCACGACCGCGATATTCACGCGCTCCGCGTCCGCCTGGTCGACGTCTTTTGGGAAATCCTTCACAACCGCGTCGAGCAGGTCGCCAAGCCCCAGCCCCTGTGAGGAGGATATGGTATGCGGCTCGCCAAGCCCCAGTGCGTAAAACTCGTACTTCGCTTCCTCAAACTTCGGCGCGTCCACTTTGTTGACCGCGAGCACAACGGGCTTAGCCGAGCGACGCAGCATCTCGGCCACGTCCATATCCGCGGCGGTCATTCCCTCACGGCCGTCAGCCAGAAAGATGATCACATCCGCGGTCTCGATCGCAAGCTGCGCCTGCCGCCGCATCTGCTGGAGGATGATATCCTCGCTTTCCGGCTCGATGCCGCCGGTGTCGATCAGCGTAAAGGCATAGTTGAGCCACTCCGCATCCTGGTAGATGCGATCGCGGGTTACGCCCGGCGTATCCTCCACAATTGCGACGCGCCGCCCGATCAGGCGGTTGAAAAGGGTCGATTTGCCGACGTTCGGGCGGCCGACGATCGCCACCAATGGTTTTTTCATGTGTTCTCCTGCTGCCGCCAGGCGGCGTATATTGATCTGTCGCGGCAAGTCGCCGCGGCGGTTACCCTTACTCCGAAAAAATGGTCTCCACGAGCTCTTCCCCGCCCGCTATGGGGATGATCCGCGTGCCAAGCGCCGCCTCCGCCTCCGCCTTGCTCATGCCGTCGAGAAAGAGCGCCTCGTCCGCTTTGAGCATCGCCCTGGGGATGAGCAGCGCACGCCCGAAATCCTCTCCCTTGAGCTGCTCCACGAGGTCCCCGCCCGTGATCAGGCCGCCCACGGTGACGCTCTCGCCAAAGAAACGGTTTCGGATCGCGCGCACCTCCAGCGTAACGCCGTAGGGCAGCAGCTGCTTGTACGATTCCGCAAAAAACGCGTGCGCCGAGGTGCCGCCTGCCGCCAGAAAGCGTTTCGGCTGCTTGAGCGGCCGCCGCTCCTCCAGCGCATAGAGCATCTCGCCCTCAAACAGGCGCAGCAGCCCCACGCCGTTTTCGATCTGGGGAAACCCTTCGTAATCGTCGTATGCAGGCAGCGTTCTACCGCAGAGCGTATACCACTCGTCCGCAAGGAATACGAAGCGCGTGCCGTGTTTTCGGAGGATCTCGCGCTGGCGCGCTTCGATCTCGTCGATCGTCTCCTCCGCTTCCGCGGGCGTAAACGTGCGCAGAGGCGAGAGCCCGTCCCGATGCCGCGTCAGCCCAACCGGCACGATAGCAAGCGATTGCGCCTGCGGGTGGAGCGCGAGCATGTCGTCGATCGAGCGGCGCAGCACATCCCCGTCGTTGATCCCCGGGCAGAGCACGATCTGCAGATGGAACCGCAGCCCCGCGTCTGCCAGGCGCTTCAACTGCGGCACGATCTCGCCCGCGTGGGGATTTTTCATCATCGCCCGGCGCACGGCCGGGTCGCTTGCGTGCAGCGACACGTACAATGGGCTGACACGGCGGCGGATGATCCGGCTCAGTTCGCGCTCGTCCAGATTGGTCAGCGTCACATAGTTGCCCATGATAAAGGACATGCGCCAGTCGTCGTCCTTGACGTGCAGGCTGGTTCTGCCGCCCTTTGGCATCTGGTCGATAAAGCAGAATACACAGTGGTTTTTGCAGGTGCGCATCCGGTCCATCAGGCTCGTGGCAAACGACAGGCCGAGCGGCTCGTAATCGTCCTTCTCCAGCTCGATGCTCTCCCTTTGGCCGCTTTCCTTTCGAACCTCCAGCGTCAGCCGCTCCCCCGCCGTCAGGTGCTCGTAGTCCACGAGATCGACGACCGGCTCGCCGTCTATAGAAAGCAGCGTGTCGCCCCGCCGCAACCCGGCGCGATCCGCCGGGGAACCGGGCAGCACATCGCTGATGATCTGCTCTCTTCTACGCATACTTTCCATGATTGCATTATACCATCGATTCGTCAAAAAACCAAATGCCAACCGGCTATTTGCGCTTTATTTTGCTACGCACAGTTCAATATTGCCGCAAAAATGCACTGGTGAATTGACGCTGCGCCTGCGATTTGCTATCATATAAATCGATAACACATCACTGATTTCTTTGGATCACCACATCGAAAGCGAGGAAGGCAAATGTTGAAGAAAGATGCATTTGTACAGCAGCTGATCGACAGCTACGGAAACTGGGTCTGCGCGCCGGACAACTACAACCGCGCAGGCGGATCGGCGGACATGACGAGCACGCTCTACCCGTATGAGAAGCTCTTCTCCCCCATCCGCGTCAACAGTCTGACCATCAAAAACCGCATCGTCATGGCGCCGATGGGCAACATCGACATGGCGGAGGAAACGGGACGCCCCAACGCGAAGATGCTGCAGTATTTCTTTGCGCGCGCAAAGGGCGGCACCGGCCTGATCACGACGGGACTCATCCCCATCAGCCACGGCATCGACCACTCCATCACCGAGCTGGGCGGGTTGTCGTACTTCCCGCGCATCGACCGCAGCCGAACGGTATTCTCCGGCTGGCGCGACCTCGCGCAGGGCTGCCACAACTACGGCGCGCGCATCTTCGTTCAGCTCACGCCGGGCCTCGGCCGCGTGGGCAACCCACAGTGCCTGATCACGCAGCTGAAGTTCCCCGTCTCCGCTTCGCTCAACCCCAACTTCTACATTCCTGAGATCCCCTGCATGCCGCTCACCGGCGGCCAACTGCACAAGATCATCAAAAACGCGGGTCAGGCGACGGCGGATGCCAAGGCCGCGGGACTCGACGGCGTCTATCTGCACGGGCACGAGGGCTACCTGCTCGAGCAGCTGACCAACCCCGCCTTCAACCGCCGCAAGATCGGCAAGTATGCCGACTGGCAGCGCTTCGGCATCGACATCGTCAAAGAGATGCGCCGCCGCGGCGGGCCGAAGTACCCCATCATGTACCGAATCGACCTCTCGCTGGCACTCAACGAAACCTATGGCGAGAAGGGCATGGATATCCCCGCGCTCAAAAAATTCAAAAACGGGCGCACCGTGGAGCAGACGCTCGACTATATGGTCAACCTTGTCAAAGCAGGCGTGGACATGTTCGACGTAGACCTCGGCTGCTACGACAACTGGTGGCTCCCGCATCCCCCGGCCGGCATGCCGGCCGGCTGCTTCCTCGACGTGAGCCGGCTGGTCAAGGAGCGCTTTGAGGCGCTCAACATCGTCAGCAACGCGGGCGTGCCCGTCCCCGTCGTAGGCGTCGGCAAGCTCGGATACCCCGACCTCGCTGAGAAGGCCCTTCGGGACGGAATGTGCGACATGGTCATGCTCGGCCGCCCGCTGCTGGCGGATCCGGACTGGCCGAATAAGGCGTTCGCCGGCAAGGTCGCCCAGATCCGGCCCTGCATCGGCTGCCAGGAAGGCTGCATCAACGAGTTTGTGGATGGCGGACATCCGCAGTGCGCGGTCAACCCACGCTCGGGCTTTGAGGATGTCATGCCAGAGGCGATCGCTCCCGCCGAGGTCAAAAAGCGCATCGCGGTCGTCGGCGCCGGCCCGGCAGGCGTGCTCTTTGCCACGATGGCCGCACGGCGCGGTCACCAGGTGGAGCTCTACGAAAAGACGGACAAGATCGGCGGAAAGATCGTGCCCGGCAGCGTGCCGCGCATCAAGTTTGACATCCGAAACTATCTGAAGTATTTGGAGAGCGAGCTTGCCGCCGCGCAGGAAGCATACGACCTCAAGGTGTTCTTTGGCACGGAGGCCAATACGCAGATGCTCAAGGAGAAGCACTATGACGCCGTGATCTACGCCATCGGCACGCGCAGCGGCACGCTGAAGTTTCCGGGACTGGAGAAGATCCATCATGTCGAAGCCACGGACCTGCTGCAGGACGACAATCTGCTGGGCGACGCGAAGAACATCGTCATCGTCGGCGGCGGCGTGGTCGGCTGCGAAACCGCCTACTGGCTCGCCTACGAAAAGGACGGGCGCAAGGTGAAGGTTGTCGAGATGCTTCCGCACTTTATGAAGGGCACCTGCACGGCAAACCGCGGGCACATCATCCATTACCTGCAGGATCAGGGCGTGGAGCTGCTCAACTGCGCGACCGTGAAGGAGTTTGACGAAAGCCACGTCATCATCGAGCAAAATACGCATAAGAACGTGCCGAATCCATACAACACATGGCAACCCATCCTGCCGGAGAACATCGAGAACCCGCTCGCGCCGAAGCTCGGCAACGAACCCAAGCGCGTTGCGCTGGACGCGGACCTCGTCATCCTCGCCATGGGCGGCAAGCCGGACGACGCGGCCTATCTCGAGGGACAGAAGGAACTGGTTGCGCCGGAGCTGTATAACCTCGGCGACAGCTTCGCAGCCGGGCGCGTGCTGGAAGCCTGCCGCTCTGCCTACGCGCTCTCCACGCGGATATAAAGGAGGCGACACATATGGCTATGGTGCTCACGCCTGAACAACAGGCGATGCTCAACGGCGAAAAGGGCGAAACCATGGCGAAGGTCATGAAGACCCTCGTGATGTATGGCGAGACCTTCGGCGCTGAAAAGATGGTGCCTGTAACAGGCGGCTGCGGACACTTGGTTACAAGCTTCGGCCTCTCCGTGATGAAGCCGGTCTACACACTGATGGAGCAGCTCATCGACAGCGGCGTGCTCTCGGGGCAAAAGTTCACCGCCGACCCGCGTCCGCTGGATCCGAATGTGCCGAAGAACCTGCTGCAGGATCTGTTTTTCAAGGTGATGTACTCCAAGCAGACGGACTATGAAAAGCAGCTGCAAACGCTCGGCCTGCTCGACGACGACTCCTTCACCTGCGCCTGCTATCTCGACCAGGTGGGTAATAAACCGGGCAAAGGCGATGTGCTCAGCTGGGCGGAGAGCAGCGCGGTGGTCTACGCAAACAGCGTACTTGGCGCGCGCTGCAACCGCAACAGCGGCATCCTCGAGCTCTTCGGCAGCATCGCGGGGTACGTGCCCTGCTTCGGCCTCCTGACGGACGAGGGCCGCAAGGCGACCTGGGTCATCGAGGTCAAAACAACGACGAAGCCGGAGGCGCAGATCCTTGGCAGCGCCATCGGCATGAAGGTGATGGAGGATGTGCCGTTTGTGCGCGGGCTGACGCAGTTCATCGGAACAGCGCTTGGCGACGACGCGACGGCATACCTCAAGGACTTCGGCGCGGCGACGGCCAGCAACGGCGCCGTTGGGCTCTACCACATCGAGGGACTTACGCCGGAAGCCGTCGAGCTGGGCGAGTCGCTTATCGCCGCGGGCGCAAAGACCTACGTCATAGACGACGCGGAGCTTGCGCGCGTAAAGGAGAGCTATCCCGTCATGTGGAAGAATCCGGATGCCGATCCGAAGCTCTGCTTCGTCGGCTGCCCGCATCTTTCGCTCAAGCAGCTGCACGACTGGACGGCGGCGCTTGCCGATGCCCTCGCAAAGGAAGGCCGCACAAAGGTCGCCGTGCCGACGGTGTTCACCTCGCCCGTCGCCGTACAGCGGGAGTTTGAGAAGACGCCGGATTATCAAAAGCTGACCGGCATGGGCGTCATCCTCTCCTACATCTGCCCGCTGATGTACATGAACAATCCGCTCTGCGGCAAGATGCCGGTGGTGACCAACAGCAACAAGCTGCGCACCTACACCTCCGCGCGGTACTACACGGATGCGGAGATACTGCGTATCCTCTCGAAAGGGGGCAACTGATATGGCGAAGACGTTTCATGGGCGCGCGGTCGTCCCCGGCAGCGCAAAGGCGGGGGCGCTTGTTTCAAGACAGGGGTTCAACACGCTGGCGAGCTTCCAAAAAGCGCTGATGTTCAAGGATAAGAGCGCAAAATGCTCTGACCAGAACAACCCGGATATCTATGAAAAACCGATGCACGGCGCGGCGCTCTGCCTGCCGCAGACGATCGGATCCACCACGGGCGGCATGGTGCTCTATTGCGCTGCGGCGCTGGGCCAGCAGCCCGCATGCCTGCTCTTCTCCAAGCCCATCGACTCGCTTGCCGCGGCGGGCGCGATCCTTGCGGATGTCTGGACCGATGTGTCCATGCCGGTTGTAGACACGCTCGGCGAGGAGTTTCTCGCCTATGTGCAGACCGGCGCGCCGATCGAGGTCCACCCGGACGGCACGGTGATCGTAGGGTAACACAACCATAAAAGGTTGTCCGCCGAGGTATATCCGGAAAACCGGGCGCCGAAAAAACAGAGCCTCCTGTCGCCGTATCCGCGACGGGAGGCTCTCTTTTCCGATAAAACGCCTCGCTTTCCTTTGAGCAGGGGCGTCGCCTTTAGTCCTGACGAACTCTTCCGGCGTCTTCCCGCACACACGGAGAATGCTCCGGATCCGGATTTACGGCGTCGGGGTTGCGGCGGATGAAACGGGCGCAAACGGCGCCTCGACCACGAGCGCAAAGTCCATTCCGGTTACGTCGATGTCCGTGTTGATCTCGGCATAGATCGCATTTGTTCCGGTCTCGAGCAGCGTCGTGCCGAGCGCGTTGTGAATCCGTCCGATGCCGCAGATCTTACCCTCGCTTGTGGTGTATACGATATTCACCGTGCCGTCGAGCGGAAGCGGGTATGCGTTGACACAGATGCCGTCGAGAAACGTGCCGTCGTCGTATTCATACACGCGCAGCTCGCCAAACGAGAGGTACTGCCAGTAGTGGCTGTCTCCGCCGATCGCGTTGCCCAGCGCATCCGTAGCGGCGGGCGCTGCGGTGATCTCTGCGGAAAACGGGTCGGGCAGCGGGGTCGGCGTGGCGGGCGGAGTCGGTGTGCCGGCAAGCACGGGCGTCGCATCCTCGCAGGCACCGAGCGTGAAAAGAAGCAACACGCACAGCAGCAGCACAGCCAGGCGACAACGCATCATGAACGGTCTCCGCTGGCGTTGCGCAAAAGCTTTTGCTTGAGGTCGTAAAGCTGATCCGACAAGTCCACCTTGTAGGTATGCGGCATCAGCAGGCGCTTATATTCATCCCACATGGAGGCCAGCTCGCGCTTTGCGTAGTCCGCAATCTCGTGGATATTCGGGCAGGTATATACCTGCTTCCCGCCGATGAAGATCGGCAGCAGCAGCTCGCGCGCGGTGAAGTTCGTCAACGTCATGTGCTTATAGGTCTGAATCGGGTCGAAGATGCGCAAGGGCTTCGAGGTGTCGATGCGCTCCTCCGCAAGCGCGATCAGATCGGCAATCGCCATACCATCCTTATCGTAAAAGCGAAATACCTTCTTGTAACCGGGGTTCGTGACCTTGGCGGGGTTATCCGAAATCTTGATCTTCGGGATGAGCTCGCCGTTTACGACCTCACCGCTCATCTTGTAGACACCGCCGAGCGCCGGGTTGTTCTCGCTGGTGATGAGCCGCGTGCCGACTCCCCAGACGTTGATCCGCGCCCCCTGCATCTTCAGATCGCGGATGACAAACTCGTCGAGATCGCTGCTTGCGGCGATGATCGCGTTTGGAAAGTCGGCCTCATCCAGCATGGCGCGCGCTTTCTTGCTCAGGTACGCGAGGTCGCCGCTGTCAAGGCGGATGCCGACCGGTTCATGCCCGCCTGCGCGCAGCTCGCGGAAGACCTCGATCGCGTTCGGCACACCACTTCGAAGGGTATCGTAGGTATCCACCAGCAGCAGGCAGCTATCCGGAAACGTGCGCGCATAGGCGCGGAAAGCGGAGATCTCGTTCGGAAAGCTCTGCACCCAGCTGTGTGCGTGCGTACCGGAGACTTCGATATCAAACATCTGCCCCGTCAGCACGTTGCTCGTGGAGTTGCAGCCGCCGATGATGGCGGCGCGCGCACCGTAGATGGCGGCGTCCGCGCCCTGCGCGCGGCGCAGGCCAAACTCAAGCACGCTGTCACCCTGCGCCGAATAGCAGATATGGCTCGCTTTGGTGGCGATGAGTGTCTGGTGGTTGACGAAGGTGAGGATAGCCGTCTCGATGAGCTGCGCCTCCATGATGGGCGCGCGTACGCGCACGAGTGGCTCATATGGAAAGACCACGGTTCCCTCCGCCATGGCGTAGAGATCCCCGGTAAAGCGAAAAGTCCTGAGATAACCTAAAAACGACTCATCGAAGAGATTGAGGGAGCACAGATAGTCGATGTCCTCCTCGGCGAAGTGGATGTTGTTGATGTATTCCACGACGCTCTCGGTGCCCGCCATCACGGCGTAGACCACGTCCTCTTTGGGTCGGAAGAAGAGGTCGAATATGCCCTCGTTTTGCTGCATGCCTTCCTTGTAGTAGCCATACATCATGGTGAGCTGGTACAGGTCGGTCAGCATGGTCAGATTGCGCATGGGAGTGCGTCCTCCTTTTTTGATCGGGTTTCGATACTGAAAAAATCCGTTGCCGGATACCGATGTTTCTTTATATTATAGCGCGAATTGCAAAAAGAAAAAAGGACGCTATGTTCCGTTTTTTGAAAGAAAGTGTGTCTGCGCGTGCGCTGAAGCCGGCGAGACAGCCAAGCGTCGTTTTTCGCGGGAAACGGGATGGTGAACTCTCAAAAAATCACCGTTCCTACCAAAAAACGCACGCCGAAATTTGATCAAAAGCAATTGACAACAAGCGGTCCGGCGGCTATAATGACATGGTGCGCGGCAGTGCTGGAATTGGCAGACAGGCACGTTTGAGGGGCGTGTGCGCGAGCGTATGGGTTCAAGTCCCATCTGCCGCACCAAACGCACATAATCCGAACCAACACAGACAGTTATTTCCTGTCGGTGACGGGTTCGGATTATTGCTTTATTTTGAGCGATTTGAAGATACCCATTTCCGTAACGGAGTAATCAAGCGGCCTGAATCCAAACCGAGAGGCCCGCGAAAAAAGAAAACCACATAGTCATGTACCACCGGCTGAGCCGGTGGCTTGATTAAGCCCTATAAGGGCTTGGTACTGGCGGCGCTACTCGCGCTCGAAATTACTGCCAATCGCAAGGCTTTTACAGCGGCCGCCCATCCGGGCGGCTCTTTTATTTGCTCCCTTTTCCCTGCTCACCCGTGAACGGGTCTATATATTCCTTCATGCTGATTTGCTCCGCCAATTGGTCTTCCTGTAATTGGTTTTGTATATACTTCGCTATCGCATTTTTATTTCGTCCTACTGTATCTACATAATAGCCCCTGCACCAGAAATGCCTGTTCCCATATCTGTATTTCAGATTGGCAAATCTGTCGAATATCATCAGGCTACTCTTCCCCTTCAGTATTCCCATAAACTTTGATACGCTCAACTTCGGCGGTATGCTCACCAACATGTGTATGTGATCTGGGCATGCTTCTGCTTCAATAATTCCTATCCCGTTTCGTTGGCATATTTCCCGCAAAATTTTACCTATCTCGCTTTTCAGCTTCCCGTATATTACTCGCCGCCTGTATTTCGGTGCGAATATTATGTGATATTGACACCTCCATTTTGTGTGTGATAAGCTCTCTATGTCGTTACCCATACGACACCTCCTATGTTTTATTGCCTTGCGATTGTCAGTCGCTTGCATTTGTATCATAGGAGTTCTTATTTGTTCAGAGCTAAAGCCTTTTTATCCGCCGGCTTAGCCGGTGGTTGTCTATACAAACAAAAAAGGCGGCGGCATCATTACGATACCGCCGCCCTTATACGTTGGTCTTACATCTTGCTCTCTCGCATTATAAATGATATACTACTGCTATTCCATCGTTGAAGTAATTATTTTGGAAATGGGAGGTGACTTTTCATGTCAAATCAATCAGAGCAAGCCCCACAACAACCACAGCAGCAATTGAATATTTATGAAAGGTGGCATCCTAAATGCTCGACAAAACAATAGATGCTGATGTTCTACTAGGTTATAACATGGGCATTGAAAAAGACAGGCTGCGTACTGATTTAGGACTGATTGAATTTGCCCGAACTTGTGAAATTATGTTGGAAATGCTTCCGCCGCCGCCTGCGGTAATATACGATATCGGCGGCGGGTACGGTGAATATTCATGGTGGCTTGCCAATAAGGGCTACGATGTATATCTCTATGATATAGCTGAAAAGAATGTTGAGATGTCGGGGGCACTTGCAGAAGAGTATCCCGACTGCAACTTGAAAGCTGCTGCGGTTGCTGATGCAAGAAACATTAACCGTCCGGATAATAGTGCCGATGCTATTTTGTTGTTTGGTCCGTTATACCACATTGTCGAATATGGAGAGCGGCAGCTTGCACTTCGGGAGTGCTTTCGATTACTGAAAAAAGGTGGACTGCTGTTCGCGGCTGCAATAACCCGGTATGCTACAACGCTATGGGCACTTACAACTTATGGAGCAAAAAACGAATTTCTCGGGGATGCAGACTTTATCGAAATGATATCGCGTGAAGTAAAGAATGGACAACATATTAAAAAGCCAGATTCCAGTTATCGCGGAATGGGTCGCTCATTCTTTTACTTGCCGGAAGAGTTACAAGAAGAAATGGATGCAGCGGGATTTTCTGATACCGATATTCGCGGTGTAGTTGGCCCTGCGTGGCTTGTACCTAATTTAGATGAGCAATGGAAAGACGATATTCGCCGGGAAAACATTTTGCGAATTGTACGACTACTTGAAAAAGAAACATCAATCATGGGTGTTTCAACACACTTGTTGTCAATTTCCATGAAGCCTGAAAGTTAGCAGAATAAACAAGAAATGGACGGCGGCATCATTATGATACCGTCGTCCATGAGAGGGGGGTGCGGACAAAAAGCTGGACAAGTGAGGACTCAACTAGGGAGAGGAGATCACATTGTTCACATACGAGAAGCGAGTCCGTGCTCTGCAAGTGTATGAGGAAACTCATTCAGTAACTAAAACCATACGCATACTTGGTTACCCTGGGCGGCACACCTTGTACAAATGGATTAATGAGAAACGGCAGCCAAAGAAGGTGAAATCAACAAATCGCGGAGTGAACACACCAACCCACCCAAGACACCCACCGGTCGATCTGAAAATGGAGGTACTCCATCGTTGCTTTGAACTTGGGGAAGATGTAAAATCAGTGTCAGTAGAAATTGGATACAGCCGAACCAGCATTTACACCTGGCGCCGGAAATATCTCCAAAGAGGGATGGTAGCACTGATGAATCCAGCAGATAATCCCCGAGGTGACATTGCACCTGGCGCAGTATCATCCACAGAGGAAATCAACGCGTTGAAGACCCAAGTGCAAGAAATGCAGATGCAGATAGATATTCTAACAGAGACGATCAATGTATTAAAAAAAGACCCCGGCGTCGATCAGACAGTTTTTCGGAACTGGGAAAAGACAGCGATCATCGACGCCCTGAAGAATAAGTACTCGCTGCCGAAACTGCTGGCTGCCTTGCATTGTTCACGTAGCAGTTATTATTACCAGCAACAAGCTGTGAAACAACAAGACAAATATTTCCCCGAAAGGGAAAGAATCCGGGCGATATTTGAGGAAAACCATCGATGTTATGGCTATCGACGAATTCATGCTGCGTTGAAGAACGAAGGGTTGCGGCTCTCAGAGAAAGTCGTTCGCCGACTCATGAAACTTGGAGATCTTCAAGTCGCAATCAAAAAGAAGAGAAATTATATTTCTTACCAAGGGGAAATCACGCCAGCAGTGCCAAACATTCTGCAGCGCAACTTCCATGCAAATATGCCAAATAAGAAATGGCTGACCGATATAACGGAATTCGCAATTCCGGCTGGGAAGGTTTATCTTTCTCCCGTGATCGACTGTTTTGATGGTATGCCGGTCTGCTGGAACATCGGAACAGCACCGAATGCTGAACTTGCCAATAAAATGCTGGACGATGCAATCGCTCATTTAAAAAAGGGAGAGCATCCTGTCTTACACACAGATCGGGGCTGCCATTATCGCTGGCCTGGCTGGATCGATCGAATGAGTAAGGCGCAATTACAGCGTTCAATGTCTAAAAAAGGTTGCTCACCGGATAATTCAGCATGTGAGGGTTTCTTTGGCCGAATGAAAAATGAGATGTTCTATGGTATATTGTGGAT
Organism: Bacillota bacterium; assembly: GCA_023399275.1. Taxonomy (GTDB): domain Bacteria; phylum Bacillota; class Clostridia; order Christensenellales; family CAG-138; genus UBA7703. Next base: position 244 of record JAEWQH010000060.1, on the reverse strand, counting down.
GGATGTGTCGCTTGAAAACTTTATTCAGATCATTGATGATTACATGATCTGGTATCGAGAAAAAAGAATCAAGCTTTCATTGGGAGGCATGAGTCCAATGGAGTACAGGCAAAATCTGGGTCTGATTGCTTAGTCCAAGATTTTGTCCGCACCCCCGAGCGTATCGGAAATTGTGTAAACCTCAGTTGTCAGATAAAATAAACAACGGAGGGTTTTCATATGGCAAAGAAAGAAAAGAGTCTCA
>JAEWQH010000038.1 GCA_023399275.1 Bacillota bacterium | reverse complement strand
CGTGCATCACCATCTGATCCGCAAGGGGCTGCGCGGCGGCTGCTCGCTGATCGTGGATAGCTACGAGCCGCGTGAGGTGCACCACGTCGCCTGCCTCGTGGGCTATGGCGCAAAGGGCGTCCACCTGCGGGGCGTCAACGAGGCGGTGGAGGCACTCTACGACGAGGGATATCTCGAGGGCGTTACGCTCGAAGAGGCGATGGAGCACGTCTACCACGGCTATGACCACGGCATCCTCAAGGTGATGTCCAAGATGGGCATCTCCTGCGTGGACGGCTATCACAACGCGCAGATTTTCGAGGCGCTTGGCCTTTCGCGGGAGCTGGTGGACCGCTTCTTCACAGGCACGGTCACACGCGTGGGCGGCATGTCGCTGGAGGATATCGAGCGCGAGGTGCTGCTGCGCCACAGGGAGGCGCTGGAGTCGCCCATCGACGAGCTGCCCTCCGGCGGGCGCTTTCAATATAAGCGCGACGGCGAGCGGCACCTCTATAATCCCGAGACGATTCACCTGCTGCAGACGGCGGTGCGCACAGGGGATTATTCGCTCTTTCGCGAATACGTGCGGCGCATGGAGAGCGAAGCGCCCGTTTCGCTGCGCAACCTGCTCGGCTTTACCAACTGCCGGCCGATCCCGATCGAGGAGGTCGAGCCGGTGGAGAAGATCGTTCGCCGCTTTAAAACGGGCGCGATGAGCTACGGCTCCATCAGCAAGGAAGCGCACGAGTGCATCGCGCTGGCCATGAACCGGCTCGGTGGCAAGAGCAACTCCGGCGAGGGCGGCGAGGCGCAGGAGCGCTACTTTACCGAGCGCAACAGCGCAATCAAGCAGATCGCCTCCGGCCGCTTCGGCGTGACGGGGCCGTATCTCGCCTCCGCCAAGGAGATCCAGATCAAGATGGCGCAGGGCGCAAAGCCCGGTGAAGGCGGGCAGCTGCCCGCAGGCAAGGTCTACCCCAGCGTTGCACGCACGCGCCACTCGACGCCGGGCGTGGGGCTGATCTCGCCGCCGCCGCATCACGATATCTACTCGATCGAGGATCTGGCACAGTTGATCTTCGACCTCAAAAACGCGAATCCCGAAGCGCGCATCAACGTAAAGCTCGTATCGGAGGCGGGGGTTGGCACCATCGCCGCCGGCGTGGCCAAAGGCGGGGCGGACGTGATCCTCATCTCCGGCTACGACGGCGGAACCGGCGCAAGCCCGCGCACGAGCATCCAGCACGCAGGGCTGCCCTGGGAGCTGGGCCTTGCCGAGACGCACCAGACGTTGATCGCCAACGGCCTGCGCGGGCGTGTGCGCGTGGAGACCGACGGCAAGCTCATGACCGGGCGGGATATCGCCGTTGCGGCGCTGCTTGGCGCAGAGGAGTTTGGCTTTGCCACGCTTCCGCTGGTTTCGATCGGATGCGTGATGATGCGGGTTTGCAACCTAGACACCTGCCCTGTGGGCGTGGCGACGCAAAACCCCGCGCTGCGCGCGCGCTTTACCGGTAAGCCGGAGTATGTGATCAACCTCATGCGCTTCCTCGCGCAAAACCTGCGTGAACAGATGGCGGAGCTGGGGTTCCAGACGGTGGATCAGATGGTGGGCATGGCGGGGCACCTTGCGCAGATCAGGCAGTCGCCCAAGACAAACGGCATGGACCTAAGCGGGCTGATCCCCGGCGACCAACCGCTGCCCTGGCGAGATCTCAAGCCGGCGCAGGACGAGCACAACCGCCTCTTCCACGACATGGTGCGTTCGCTTGTGGAGCAGGGGGACGCGCTGGTCAAGCGGCCGATTCGCAACACCGAACGCGCGGTTGCCACGCGCGTCTCCGCCTTCATCAGCAAGGAATACGGCAGGCTGCCGGATGGACGCGTGCGCTTCCAGTTCAACGGCACGGCGGGGCAGAGCTTCGGTGCGTTTGCAACGGCCGGCATCGAGCTCACGATCGTAGGAGATACAAACGACTACCTCGGCAAGGGGCTGTGCGGCGCGCGCATCATCGTAAAAGCGCCGGAGGACGCGGGCTGGTCGGCAAAGGACAACCTGCTCACCGGAAACGTGGCGCTCTTTGGCGCGACGGATGGAGAGCTGTATCTTTCCGGGCGCGCGGGGGAACGCTTCTGCGTGCGCAACAGCGGCGCGCTCGCCGTCTGCGAGGGGGTTGGAGACCACGGCTGCGAGTACATGACCGGCGGAACGGTGGTGATCCTCGGGCCGGTCGGGCGCAACTTTGCCAGCGGCATGAGCGGCGGCATCGCATATGTGCTCGACGACGGGAACCTGGAGCGGATGCTCAACCGAAAGCTGGTCTCGCTCTATCCGCTCGATGCGCTCGATCTTGTGATGCTGCACCGGCACCTGACGAACCACGTGAAGTACACCGGTTCGAAGATCGCCGCGCGCATCCTCGAAAAATGGCCGGCTGCGCACGCGAAGTTCGTCAAGGTGCTGCCGCACGATTACCGCGAGATGCTGGATGCCATGGACGTTGCCGAGCGCGAGGGCCTGTCGGGCGACGAGATGCTCGAACGCGCGTTCCTGCTCAAGACGGGCAAGGGGCTCGAGGCTGCGCGGGAGGCACTGCGCGGCAAGCCGGATTTCCCCGACCTGACGGTGTGATGCGGGCGGGTGAATACGGCGGTCCGAGCGGAAGGAGAAAGAGAAAATGGGAAAACTGACCGGTTTTTTAGAATATGAGCGCAATACGGCGGAGGAACTGCCCGCGCAGGAGCGCATCCAAAACTGGGATGCGTTTCACCCCGCGCAGAGCGAGGCGGAGATTCGAGAGCAGGCGGCGAGGTGCATGAACTGCGGCGTGCCGTTTTGCCACGCGGGCGTAAGCTGGCGCGGCGTCGGTTCCGGCTGCACCCTCGGCAACCTGATACCGGAATGGAACCATCTGGCGTATACGGGCCACTTTGAGGACGCGTTTCGCAGGCTCGAAAAGACGAATCTGCTGCACGAGTGCACCTCCCGCGTGTGCCCCGCGCTATGCGAAGGCTCCTGCACCTGCGGGATGAACGGCGAGCCGGTCGCGATCCGCGAGATCGAGCGTTTCCTCAGCGATATGGCTTGGGAACAGGGCTGGGTCGTGCCGCGTCCACCGAAGGAGCGGGTCGGGAAACGCGTGGCCATCGTTGGCTCCGGCCCTGCGGGCCTGACCGCGGCGCACCTTCTCAACCAGCGCGGTGTGGATGTGACGGTGTTTGAAAAATCCGAAGAGCCGGGCGGGCTGCTGATGTTTGGCATCCCAAACATGAAGCTGCCGAAGGAGCGCCTGCGCCAGCGGGTGGAGATACTGCGGCAGGAGGGGATCACGTTTGTCTGCAATACCGACGTCGGCCGCGATCTGCCTGTCTCGGCGCTCGATGCGTTTGACGCGGTGCTGCTCTGCGGCGGTGCGGGTCAGCCGCGCGATCTCTCGGTCACCGGGCGGAATCTGCCGGGCGTGCGCTTTGCGGTGCCGTTTTTGGCGGATGCGACACGGCGCGTGCTGCGCAGGGACACCGAGGATAAGCCGCTCGCGGGTAGGAAGGTCGTCGTCATCGGCGGCGGCGACACGGGCAACGACTGCGTGGCGACGAGCATCCGCATGGGCGCAAACTCCGTCGTGCAGCTCGAGATCATGCCGCCCGCGCCGCAGTATCGCGCGGTGGATAACCCCTGGCCGCGCTGGCCGGTCGTGTGCAAGACAGACTACGGCCAGCAGGAGGCCATCTGGCTCTACGGTCAGGATCCGCGCTCGTTTGAGATCACGGCGGTATCCATCGTGGGCAACGAGGAGAACGGGGTCACCGCGATCGACACCGCGCAGGTGGAGTGGGTGACGACCGACCGCGGGCGCATGCCGAAGCAGATCGAGTCCACCATCCGCCGGCAACCGGCGACTGACGTGCTCATCGCCATGGGATTCGTCGGCGCGGAGACATACCTGCCCGGCGCGCTGAACATCACGCTGGACAAGGGCGCTTATGCGACATCCCGCCCCGGCATCTTCGCCGCGGGGGATATGCGAACCGGACAGAGTCTGGTCGTGCGCGCGAGCGCGGACGCCGTGCGCGCGGCGGACGAGGTGGCCCGGTATCTGGGCGTCTAGCGCAAACGGACGCGATTTGGCATACAAAGCCCGGCAATCCGCCGGGTTTTTGCGTGAAGCGAAAAATTTGTGAATGGACTGTCACGGATGAAGCACCGGGATTGTCTACTAGGATGAAAGCGCTTTGTCCCGGCCCGCGAAAGATGGTATGATGCAAAAGACCGGTGTGCGTAGCGGCATCGATACGCGATTTTCACCGGGCGGGGATGTCTATCATGCAAGAGACGCTTTCCGAACTATTCGTTGCGCAGTATCAGGCGTTGCTTGGCGTTGCGTTTCAACTGGCGCGAAACGAGGACGACGCGCTGGATCTGATGCAGGATCTGGCGGAGGCGATCGCCCGAAACGACAGGCCGGCCGGCAGCATCCGGCACCCGGCGGCTTTTTTTCGAACTTGCCTGAGAAACGCGCGCATCAACGCGCTCAAGAAGGCCGGGCGTGAGATCCCCTGCGAACCTGAAACGCTTTGGCAGGCGCCGGGCGGAGATTCCGTTGAGGAGAGCGTTGTCGGCGATGCGGCGCTGGATTGGCTTGCGCGGGAGCTTGTGGCATATCCGCCCGAGATGCGCGAGGCGTTTTATCTCTATTTCTTCGACGGCTATTCGCTCGACGAAGTGGCCGGGAAGGTGGGTATTCGAAAGAACACACTGAGCCAGCGGTTTGTGCGCATCCGGGCGAGACTTATGAAAAAAGCGACGGAGCAGTCGCTCTTCCTGACGCTGACGCTGCTGTTTTTACTGAAGGCGAGGTGATTCCGCTTGAACCGGAAGAAGGCAGACGCATATATTCGAAGCCGGCTGTACCGGATAGACGGGCTGTTTGTCCGCTCCGAGCGGGAGGCCGCCCTGCTGGCTGCGCGCTGTGGCGTGTCCGCGCGTGCGCTGCTGATGCGGGCGGAGGCTGCGTCCGCCCTGCCTGCGGAGGCGTGGAGCGGCTTTCACCGCGCGCTCGAAGCGGCTCAGTACGGGGGGATGCGCAGAAAGCTGCATGGACTGACGCGCGCACTCGCCAGACACAGACGGCTTGCATTTGCCGCGTTGGTGCTGGCGATCGCGGTGGCGTTTTTCACGCTCGTGCCTGCCGGGCGCGCCATCGCAAGCGGGATATTCGACTATGTGATCGGGCTAAGCGGCGGCCAGTTGAAGATCTGGCAGGCGGAGCAGAAACGTTTTTATGAGGAGCACGGCTATGTCACGGCGGGGTCGTCGCCCGCGGAGCTGCAGGCAGCGGCCGGTGCGGACGCGGAGGAGGAGCTGGAGAGCGATCCCGTCTACTACGAGAGCATAGCCGCGTTTGAGGAGACGTATGCGCTGAATGCCTTCTCGCTGGAGAGCGACCGGCTGGAGCTCGTGGAGGTGTATGAGACCAATTTTCCGTATACGGGCAAGGAACTGCGCTCCACTTACCGCACGGCCGAGGGAAAGGCCCTCGTCGTGCAGCAGGAGTGGTTTGGCGGAACCTCGCAATCCTATGGTACAAACAGCTCGTTTCAGCAGCGGCAGGTGCTCGACGGAAGGACCATGTACTATGCGATCGACAAGGTGGACGGGGTATTCGACGGGATCGTACTGCTGGACGACTCTATCCTATGGATCGCGGCGGAAGCAGGGGTCGATTTGGACCTCGTCTGGCAACTGCTCGAGTGAAGGGACCAAGCAGGGGTTAAATCACAAAGGAGCCGCAATTTTTCGGCTCCTTTTGCGCGCCTTGAAAGCGCGGAGATCGTTTCGACGCGAAACCCTATTGATCCGGGCGATTCGCCTTCTTTGGATTTTTAGGGAACCAGCCTTTCTCAACACGCTTTTTTTGATGAAACAGCTCGGGGATGCTCCACAGCAGAGAAAAGCCCAGTATGGAGAGCAGCGCCGAGAGGACGAAGCCCCTGCTTATGACCGAGAGGCCGATGCAAAGCAGCCCGGTCGCCAGAAAGGCCGGCCAGATCTTCGTGCCGATATGGTACTCCGCCTTGATCACGACGGGGTGCAGCGCGCCGATGATCAGAAACGCGCCCGCTCCGACGATAACGCCTTCCAGCTGCATGCTCGTGTCCCCCCTCCTGCGGCCAAGGTGGCCGCGCGTATCTGTGCGTGCCTATTCCGGCTTCTGCAGGAACGGATGGCGCAGGTCTTTTTCGCTCAGCAGCACGCCACCATCCACGGCGGGCCAGCGCACGCCGATCGAGGGGTCGTCCCAACGGATGCCGCCCTCGTCCTCGGGGTGGTAGAACTCGTCGCATTTATAGGTGAATTCCGCCGCGTCGCTCAGCACCAGAAACCCGTGGGCGAACCCTTTGGGGATGAACAGCTGCTTCTTGTTCTCCGCAGACAGGGTCTCGCCAACCCACTGCCCGTAGGTCGCGCTGCCCGCGCGCAGATCGACCGCAACGTCGAACACCTCGCCCGAGATGACGCGCACAAGCTTTGCCTGGGGGTGCTGCTTTTGAAAATGAAGCCCGCGCAGAACGCCCTTTCTGGATTTGGATTGGTTATCCTGCACAAAGGCGCTGGCGATGCCGGCTTGGCGGAACTCCAACTCGTGATACGTCTCCATAAAGTAGCCGCGTTCGTCTCCGAAAACAGAGGGCTCGATCAGAAAGACGCCCTCGATATGTGTCTTGTGAAAGATGAATTTTCCCATATTACCGGTCTTTATACATCCTTTCATAATAGCTCTGATAGTCGCCGCTGATGATCCGCTCCCACCAGGGGCGGTTGCTTAGATACCAGTCGATGGTGCGCGAAAGCCCGTCGGAAAACGAGGTCTCCGGCAGCCAACCCAGTTCCGCGTGGATCTTCGCCGGGTCGATGGCATATCGCAGGTCGTGCCCCGCGCGATCCGTGACGTATGTGATCAGGCTCTCCGGCTTGCCGAGTTTTTGGCAGATCAGCCGCACGATGTCGATATTGCGCATCTCGTTGTGTCCGCCGATGTTGTAGACCTCGCCGTCGCCACCGCGATGGAGAATCTGATCGATCGCCTTGCAGTGATCGGCTACATACAGCCAGTCGCGCACGTTTTCACCCTTGCCGTAGACCGGAAGCGGCTTGTCGTTGAGCGCGTTGATGATCATCAGCGGGATCAGCTTCTCCGGAAAGTGGTAGGGGCCGTAGTTGTTGGAGCAGCGCGAGATCGTCACCGGCAGCCGATAGGTGCGATGGTAGGCCTGCGTGAGCAGATCCGCCGCGGCCTTGCTGGCGGAATACGGGCTGGAGGTGTGGATGGGCGTCTGTTCCGTAAACATCAGCTCGGGGCGATCCAGCGGCAGGTCGCCGTAGACTTCGTCTGTGGAGACCTGGTGATAGCGCTTGACGCCATGCGTGCGGCAGGCGTCGAGCAGGGCCTGCGTGCCGAGCACATTCGTCTCAAGAAACACGCCGGGGTCTTCGATGGAGCGGTCTACATGGCTCTCCGCTGCAAAGTTGACCACATAGTCCGGGTGTTCTTCCTCAAAAAGCCGGCAAAGCGCCTCGCGATCTGTGATGGACGCCTTGACGAAGCGGAAACGGGGATCGTCCATGACGGACGAAAGCGTCTCCAGATTGCCCGCGTAGGTCAGCGCGTCCAGACAGACGATCCGCGCCTGCTCGTGCGCCGCGAGCATGTGGAAGATAAAGTTGCTGCCGATGAAGCCGGCGCCGCCGGTGACAAGATAGGTCGTCATACTATGCCTCCTGTTGCAATTGCTGCATAAAGTCCGCTAGCGCATCCTGCCAGGGGCGCATCTCGTCGCCCACCGTGGCGCGCAGCATCGCGTGATCCAGCGCCGAGTAAGCGGGCCGCTTGGTCGGGCTGGCGTACTCTGCCGTCGTGCAGGGCTTGACCCGCGCGGGCAGCCCGCTTAGCTCGACGATGCGGCTTGCAAACGCATACCAGCTGCAGATGCCGCCGCCCGTGCAGTGATAGACCCCATATTCCTCGGTCAAAGCGATCTTGAGCAGGTGGTAGGCCAGATCCGCAGCATTGGTCGGATTGCCCAATTGATCGTCGACCACGGTGATCTCTTCGCGCTCCTTTGCGAGCCGAAGCATGGTTTTGACGAAGTTTTTGCCGTGATGGCCGTATAGCCACGAGGTTCGAACGACGAACCAGCGGCTGCAAAACGCCTGCGCATAGGCTTCGCCCGCCAGTTTGGTCGCTCCATAAACGCTCTGCGGGTTGGGCAGGTCAAACTCCCGGTAAGGCGACGTGCCTTCGCCGGAAAAGACATAGTCGGTGGAGAGATGAATCAGCTTGGCGCCGACCGACTCCGCCGCCATGGCAAGGTTTCGGGTGCCGATGGCATTGACGCGAAAAGCGTCGTCCGCGTGGGTCTCACAGCCGTCCACATTCGTGTAGCCTGCGCAGTTGAAGAGGATGTCGGGCGCGAAGGCCTTGATCTGGCGGGTCAGTTCCGGCAGGTTTGTAACATCGACATCCGGCACATCCAGCCCGGTGACCGACGTGCCGCGATAGTCCGCGGGGATCGGAGCCAGATCCGATGTGCCGCGGGTGAGTTGGTTTCCAAGCTCCGTTCCGAGCTGTCCGTTGCAGCCGATGATCAGAATATTCATATCAGTACTGTATCTTCCCTTCCGCAACGCGCCGAAGATGCTCGCCGTAGGGAGATTTTCCATACCGCGCGGCGGACTCCAGCAGCGTTTGATTGTCGATCCAGCCGTTGATGTAGGCGATCTCCTCCGGCGCGGAGATCTTGACGCCCTGCCGCTTTTCGATCATCCGCACAAAATCGCCGGCTTCGAGCAGGCTGTCGATGGTTCCGGTGTCCAGCCAGGCGAACCCGCGGCCCATGAGCTCCGCGCGGAGCGTACCATCCTGAAGGTAGAGGTCGTTGAGTTCGGTGATCTCCAGCTCGCCGCGTACGGATGGCTTGACGCGCTTGGCATACTCGACCACGCGGCGGTCGTAAAAATACAGGCCGGTGATCGCATAGTTGGACTTGGGCGCCTTCGGCTTCTCCTCCACGGAGAGCACCTTGCCGCCCTCGTCGATCTCCATGACGCCGAAGCGCTCCGGATCGTTGACAAAGTAGCCGAATATGGTCGCTTTTCCGGCGTGGGCGTTCTCGGTCGCCCGAGCGAGCATTCGACGAAAGCCGCTGCCGTAGAAGACGTTGTCGCCGAGCACCATAGCGCAGCAGTCGTCCCCGATGAACGCTTCTCCGAGCAGGAACGCCTGCGCCAGACCGTCCGGAGACGGCTGTACCTGATAGGACAGCTGCAGCCCAAACTGCGCGCCGTCGCCCAGCAGCCGCTCGAAGTTCGGCAGATCCGTCGGGGTCGATATGATGAGGATCTCCCGTATGCCTGCCAGCATGAGCGTAGAGAGCGGATAGTAGATCATGGGCTTATCATAGATCGGCAGCAGCTGCTTGCTCGTGATCATGGTCAGCGGGTACAGCCGCGTGCCCGCGCCTCCCGCGAGGATGATACCTTTCATTTCGAGTCGTTCCTTTCTCTTTTTATGTCGTAGCGGAGCAGGCGATATTGCCGGCGCGGTCAACGTTATACGGTAAAGAACTGACCGAGTCTTCTGAGCTTGCTGTGTCGCAGCACCCCGAGCCGCTTTAGCTCAATCCAGCGTTTCGCCCTAGGGAGGGAGGGGATGCGGATATAGTCGCGCAGCAGATCTGCTTGAGCGGGCGACAGCGCGTCTTCATATGCCCGCAAAAAGTCGGCGGTCTGACGATAAGTTTGTTCCCGAACCAAAAACGTTTGTTGCGGGTGAAACAGTTTTCTCAAAACATATTGCAGCGAGCGCACCTTTTTTGCGCCGACGGAGTTGCCGCCGTGCTGGCGGTACAGCACGGTGGGCTCGGGCAGGTAGACCCGCCGGCCAAAGCACACCGTGATCAGGCCGAGCCACCAGTCGTGCATGATGCAGTACTGCGGCGTGCGGATGCGCTGTGCCAAAGCCGTATTGTACATCGCCGTGCAGCCCGTGACGGTGTTTTGGACGATCTGGGAGGCGAGGCTGGTGCGATCCATCTCCAGCGCCAGCATGTCGTTGAGCGAATTCGAGACGACGCTCAGATCCTGATCCGCCACATACAGGTCTGTGTGTACGAGAATCGGCGTCGCTTCACCGTATGCGGCCTCCGCCGCGCGCATCGCTTTGAGCGTGCGCTCGATCTTGTCTGGCAGCCAGACATCGTCCTGATCGCAAAGCATGACATAGCCATTTCGATGCGCCGCCATCATCTGCAGAAAATTGTGCTCTGCGCCACCGCTGTTTTGCTCGTTTTGGCAGATCGAGATCTTGCCCGGGTAACGACCGGCATATTCGCAAAGAAGCGCCCAGGTTCCGTCGTTTGAGCAGTCGTCGTGCACATACAGCGTGAAATCCTGCTCCGTCTGGCGGAGCAGAGAGTCGATCTGCTCCGGTAGATATCGCGCCCCGTTGTAGGTTGCCATCAATATGTTGATCATAAATCCTTTCCTGCGTCAGATCGGAGCGGATGTGCCGGTTGCTTCATCCGTTGCGCCGATTCGCCGCTGCGCGCGCTTGCCTGCGCGGGTTCCGAGCGCTTTTGCCGTGCAGAGCGTCAGAAAGCGAAAGCACTGTCCGACTGCGCCCGCCCGCAGCAGGTGCGCGAGCACAAAGCGCATGTATCGAACTCCTTCCGCCTTTGCGCTGACCCCGCCAAGGCGCCCGCGGTACGCCTCCAAAATCATCCCGATGGAAACATACCGCGCGTACTCCTGCCGGAGGGTGTAGCGATGGGAGTGAAAGACGCAAGCTTCGGCGCAATAGGAGACGCGATATCCTGCGCCGAGGAACTTGGCGGCGATGAGCATGTCTTCATTGGTGCGCAGCGGGTGGTCAAAGCCGCCCACCGCGAGGTAAGCCGCGCGGTCATAGGCGGCGCAGACATCCGAGAGAAAAAACGCCTTTATGCCGAGGCGGGGGATATCGTCTTTGCCGCGGGAAAAGCTGGCGGCCGGGTAGTTGAACGTGCGCGTCAGCTTCTCATAGACGGGCGCATCCGGCCACGCAAGCTGCCTGCCGCAGGCGCAGGCGGAGCCGTCCCGCCGCACTGCTTCCGCAAGGCGCTCGATGCAGCAGGCGTCCGCCGGAAGTGCATCCTGCGTAAAGAAAAGCACCAGATCGCCGCGGCAAAGCCGCAGCGCCATGTCGCGCGTGCCGCCGTGGTCGAAATCCTCGCGACGGATGGAGAGCACTTTTGTGCGCTCAAATCCGCGGGCGATGGCGGCCGTTTGATCCCCGGACGCGGAATCCACCACGAGGATCTCATCCGGCGGGACGCTCTGCGTCAGCAGGCACTCCAGCAGTCGGGCAATGCCTGCCTCTGCGTTGAGCGTTGGTATGACGACCGATATGATATCGCTTTGATACAATCCGAATCCATTCGCCTTTCGTCGTGGAAGCGGCCGCTTCCGATTGCGCCGTATCCGCCACGCGACCGGGCGGATGCGCGGCAACTATATAGTGCATCATAACGAATTTTGCCTGTTTTAGCAAGTGCTGCGCGCCGCAAAAAGCGAGGGCTGCCCGACGCGCTGCCGTTCGGCCGCGCGAGATATAGTTGACGTTTTTTCGGTGGAGTCGGGGGATTGGGTCGTGGTATACTCACCGTAGGAACGGGAGGGATCGCTGATGACGGATAATGAGAGATATCAGGCGTTGGTCGAAAAGGACGCAGCATATGACGGCGCATTTTTTGCGGGCGTAAAGACGACGGGCATCTTTTGCCGCACGACGTGCACGGCGCGAAAGCCGAAGCGTGAAAATGTCTGTTTTTACGATACGATTCACGAGGCGCTTTCCGCCGGGTACCGTCCCTGCAAAATCTGCAGGCCGATGGAGAGCATAGACCACGTGCCGCCTGAGATCGCCGCGCTGCTGCGCGAGGTGCAGAGCGATCCGCAGTTTCGCGTCACGGAAGAGGAGCTGCGCCGGCGCGGCTTTGACCCGGGGACGCTGCGCCGCTGGTTTTTGAAGCGCTACGGCATGACGTTTCAGGCGTTTTGCAGGATGAACCGCATCAATACGGCGTTCGGCGCGATCAAGGACGGCGGAAGCGTGCTGGATGCGGCGCTCGGCAGCGGATACGCCTCCGCAAGCGGATTTGCCACCGCGTTTGACAAGATCATCGGCACGCCGCCGGGCAAGGCGAAGAAGGCGGCGCAGAATGTGCTCGTCTATCAGTGGTTTGACGCGCCGCTCGGGCCTATGGTTGCCATTGCAAGCGAAGAGGGGCTATGCCTGCTGGAGTTTGGCGACCGGCGCATGCTCGAGAGCGAGTTTGGCGACCTGCAGCGTCGGCTGAGCGCCGTCATCCTCCCGGGGAGCAACCGGTTCACCGAGGCGGCCGTACGCCAGATAACGGAGTATTTTGAGGGGACGCGCAAGGCGTTCGACGTGCCGCTGCATACGCCCGGGACGGCGTTTCAGCAGCGCGTTTGGGCGGCGCTGCGGGAGATCCCCTATGGAGAGATCCGCTCCTACGGTGAGATCGCCGCGCACATCGGCGAGCCGAAGGCCATGCGCGCGGTGGGCACGGCAAACGGGCTCAATCGCATAGCGATCATGATTCCCTGCCACCGTGTGATCGGCGCGGACGGCGCGCTGACCGGCTACGGCGGCGGGCTCTGGCGCAAGGATTGGCTGCTCAAACACGAACAAACACACAAAGGCTAACCGCATAAAACGGCGGGAGGAAGGGGGATCGATCCGCCGTGGGGATCTGGCCGGGAACAACCGCATAGTTTTTTGACAAGCAAAAGCCCGCGCGGGAATCGTCCGCGCGGGCTTTTGCTTGATCCGGCGGCACGTCCGGGGCGGGATAACGGCACACCGTGGAACAAAAAACGCCTGTTTACAATAATTCGTTTTATCGCTTGACTTCGAAAATGTATCATGGTATATTGTATCCAATCTCGGGAACGGTGGACGGACGAACGGCCGCATGTTTCCGCGGATCCGATCCAAACACAAAACATACGAAGCATCCCGACAGCACATTCAGAAAGAACGAAACAGATCGATGAACGACACCATCCGCCAGACTAGGCAAGCATAACCCCACCCGTTGTGATCAGAGGCAGGCTGCGTGATATCATTGGACGCCGAAGCGGGATTTCCCGCTTTCCCGCGGGCGGGCCGACCGGGCGAAGCGCGCCGTGTTGCAAGGGCGCAACAACTACAAACGATTATTCCGAAGCAGCGAATCGGAGTACACTATCCGTATTGCTAAAATCACCAGATCTTGTGCCGCGGGGATGATCCCGCAGGACGGCATATCGCAAGCAAAACAGCAAATCGAATCTCTGCTGAAACGGTTCAGCTCAATACAGGATAAATCAAAAGGAGGCAAAATTGATGAAGAAAGCTCTATCCATCCTGCTCGTGCTGCTTATGGCGCTTGGCGCTGTGGCCTGCACAAACACCGCTCCCGCCGCGGAAGCGACGGACGCGCCGGCGGCCGCCACCGAAGCCGCCGCAGAGGAGACGACGGAGGCGACCGAAGCGCCTGAAGCCGTTGATTTTTCCAAGAACGTGAACGTGGCGCGCGCTTCCGAAGCGGCGAAGACCACCATTGAACTGCCTGTGACCGGCATCGGCTCGACCATTACGACCGACGTTAAGGCCAAGGGCGACTACACGATCTGCGTCATGACCAAAAACTCCACAAACCCGTACATGAACGGCATGTGGAAGGGCGGCGAAAAAGCGGCGGCGGATCTCGGCATTCAGGTTGTTACGCTCGCTCCGGCGCAGCAGGACTCCATCGAGGAGCAGATCGCGATCATGGAGGCCCAGATTCAGCAGGGCGTGAGCGCGTTTGTCATCCATCCTTCCGACTCTCAGGGGATCATGCCCGCGGTCGACGCGGCGAACGAAGCCGGCATTCCGGTGATCTCCATCGGCACGGCGTCCGCATCCGGCTCCATGATGCGCACGGGCGTGGACTACTACGAAACCGGCGAAGTCGTCGCCAAGTACCTCTTTGAAAAGATCGGCGGCGAAGGCGGCCTGATCATCCTCGAGGGCCCTCCGGGGGCGCAGAACGCGGAGGAGCGCAAAGCCGGCATCACCGACCTGCTCGCGTCCTACCCGGGCATCACGCTCATCGACTCGCAGCCCGCAAACTTTAACCGTGCGCAGGGCATGCAGGTCATGGAGAACCTGCTCCAGCGCGAAGGCGTGAAAGACCAGCTCAAGGTCGTCATCGCCTGCAACGACGAGATGGCGCTCGGCGCGATCCAGGCGCTGAAGGCGGCCGGCATCACCGATGTGCTCGTCGGCGGGTTCGACGGCTCGGCGGACGCTTCCCAGGCCATCAAGGACGGCGATTTGACCGTGACCTACAATACCGATCCCTTCGGCTCGACCTACTACGCCATCACGATGCTCGTGAAGTACCTCGACGACGGCACGCTGCCGGAAGAATACTTCATCCCGTTCCCCTCTGAGCGCCACAATCCGCTCATCGACTCGAGCAACATCGACGAGTATATCAGCAGCTATGCGTGGTTCAAGTAAAGCCTGACCACATCCGACAGGCATCCTCGCGGGGCGGCGGCCGTTTTGCCGCCGTCCCGCACGCGGCAGGTATTCACTTTAGGGGGTTTTTGGATGGAACAGCAACCCATATTGACAGCCCGGGGCTTGTGCAAGTCGTTTCCCGGCGTGCGTGCGCTTGACCATGTGGACTTCGATCTGCGTGCGGGCGAGGTGCACGTGCTCGTCGGTGAAAACGGAGCGGGCAAGTCCACGCTCGCCAAGTGCCTCCTCGGCATGTATCAACCCGAGGAGGGCGAGATCCGTCTGCGCGGGGAAAAGGTCTGCTTCTCTTCGCCGAAGGACGGCATCACCCATGGCATCGTCGCGGTGTATCAGGAGCTTACGATGGTTCCCTATCTCAACGCCGCGCAGAATATTTTTTTGAACCGGGAGCCGCTGATTCGCGGCACCGGACTGATCAACCACCGAAAGATGCAGCGGGACGCTAAGGCGATCCTCGCCACGCTCGGCTGTGAAGATATCGACACGAAGATCCCGGTCAAGCTGCTCGACGTCGCGCAGCAGCAGATGATCGAGATCGCAAAGGCGCTCTCCTTCAAGCCGCAGATCATCGTGCTGGACGAGCCGACCGCGTCGCTCTCCGAGCGTGAGATCGAGCCGTTTTTTCAGCAGGTGCTCAAGCTGCGCGAGCAGGGGATCGGCATCATCTACGTCTCCCACCGCATGCAGGAGTATCACCGCATCGGAGATCGCATCACCGTGCTGCGAGACGGGAAATTCATCCGCACCCTGAACGTAGGCGAGCTCAGCGACGAGGAGCTGGTCAACCTCATGGTCGGCCGCGACATCGCCCAGGTGTATGTGCGCACGAAGAACTCATTTAGCGGGGAAGCGCTGCGCACGGAGGACCTGCGTGACAAAAAGGGCCGCGTCAACGGCTGCTCGATCACGCTCAACCGCGGCGAGATCGTCGGCATTGCGGGGCTCGTCGGCGCGGGACGCACGGAGATGGCACGGCTCATCTTCGGAATCGATAAGCCGGCGGGCGGAACAGTCTACCTGCATGGCAAGGCCGTTACGGGAAAATCGCCGACCTATGTCGTGAAAAACGGACTCGGGCTGCTGCCGGAGGACCGCAAGCGCTACGGGCTCGCGCTCAAAAGCTCTATCGCCTGGAACACCGTAGCGGTGAGCCTGCGCAGCGTGTTTCCCAGCGGGATCATCTCGGAGCGGAAAAACAGGAAGATCGCCGAGGATTACGTCAAGCTGCTCAAGACCAGCACGCCGGACGTGGTGCGCCCGGTCTCCCAGCTCTCCGGCGGAAACCAGCAAAAGGTCGTCATCGCCAAGTGGCTCAGCGCCAAGTCGGATGTGATCATGTTCGACGAGCCGACGCGCGGCATCGACGTGGGCGCGAAGATGGAGATCTATGCGCTCATGGATCGACTTGCGGCCGAGGGGAAGGCCATCCTCATGATCTCCTCGGAGTTGCAGGAGATCATCGGCATGTCCGACCGCATCTACATCATGAAGGACGGCGCCATCACCGGCGAGGTGACGCGCGACCAATGCTCGCAGGAAGAGATCGGCCGCGCGATGGTGCTGGGAAACGAGGTGCTCGCATGACGATACAAACGCTCAAAAAACGCGCCGGGAGTCTTCCTCCCGCGGTGTGGATGATCGCGGTAATGCTCGTGTTTTACGGCATCAACACAAAGAACTACTTCACGGCGAGCAACTTCATCTCGATTTTGATCCAGGCGGCGCCGCTGTTTGTCGTCGCCTGCGGACAGACGCTCATCGTGCTCATGCAGGGCACGGATCTTTCGCTCGGCGCGTCGCTGAATATGATGACGGTCGTTTGGGTGGTGCTCATGAAGAGCAATCTGCCGCTCGGCGCCGCGCTGGGACTTGCGATGGGCTCCTCCGTTCTCGCGGGATTCCTAAACGGCCTTATCGTCGCGAAGATGAAGCTGCCGCCATTCATCGCGACGCTGGGCATGCAGAATATCCTCAACTCCGTGGCGCTGGTAACGTCCAACGGTTCGTCGGTCTACCACGAGCACGCGATCTACAAGATCATATCAAAGGAGAGCTTCCTCGGCGTGCCATATATCCTCTGGGTTGCGATCGGGTGCTTTGCGCTGACGCTGGTGCTGCTGAAGTACACGCGCTTCGGCGCGCGCGTCATCAGCATGGGCGGCAATCCGGAGTCGCTCAAGGTCGCCGGCTACAGCCCCGATCTTGCGACCATTCAGGCGTTTACCTACACCGGGTTTATGACGGCGGTCGCGGGCTTTTTGCTCGCCTGCCGCGTGGAGAGCGGCAACCCCATCGTCGGCAACGGGTTTGAGTTCAACTCCGTGGCGGCGGTTCTGCTCGGCGGCACCAGCATGCGCGAAGGGCGCGGCGGCGTCGGCGGAACGGTGTTTGGCGTGCTGCTGATTCAGATCCTCAAAAACGGGCTGGTCATGATGAATGTTTCCTCGATCTACCAGACCGCCATCATCGGCATCGTGGTGCTGTTTGCCATCATGCTGGATGCATACATCAAACGCAGGCAGGAGGAGTAGGGAGAAGCCATGATGAAGAAAATAGGAACCTATCTTCTGCAGTCGAAATATGCCATCAGCGTTACCGTGCTCGTATTCGTCGTGATCGCATCGAGCCTGATCACGTCCTCGTTTCTGACCGCGGATAACCTGATCACCGTGCTGCGCCAGACCAGCGTGCTGTTCATCCTCAGCTCCGGGCTCACGGCGGTGGTGCTCACCGGCGGGATCGATCTTTCCATCAACAACAGCGCGGCGCTTGTGGGTTGCACCGTTGCGCAGCTGCTGCTGCTCGACGTATCCATCCCGGTCGTGATCCTCGTCGGCCTTCTGGTCGGCGCGCTCATCGGCGTATTCAACGGGCTGCTCGTCGGCATCCTCAAGCTGCCGCCGTTTGTCGCGACCTACGGCACCAACATGGTGGTGCTCGGCATCTCGACCATCGTCATGCAGGGCAAGGTCATCTACGATCTGCCGCGCAACTTCACGCCCATCGGCGTAGGTTACGTCGGCAGCATACCGATCCCGGTCATCATCGCCATCGTGCTCACGGCGATCCTTTACTTCGTGCTGCAGAAAACCACGCTCGGGCGCAATATCTACATGCTCGGCAGCAATGCCTACGCCGCAAAGTACAGCGCTACACGCAGCGTGCTCAACATCATCATCGCCTACGTCATCTGCGGGATCACCGCCGCCATCGGCGGCATCGTGCTCACCGCGCGGCTCAACGCGGCGGACGCGAACATGGGCAACTCCTACGGCCTGCAGATCGTCGCCGCGGTGGTCATGGGCGGTACGTCGCTGCTCGGCGGGGAAGGCGGCATCTTCGGCACGGTGATCGGCGCGCTGGTGCTCACCATCATCATGAACGTCATCAACGTCATCGGCGTGTCGAGCTATCTGCAGTCGATGGCGGTCGGCATCGTGATCATCCTCATGGTGTGGCTGGATATCTTCACGAGAAGTAAACGCGAAAAGCTTTCGCGCGCATAGCGCCGATTCGTCTCGGCGCGCACGCGATAAAACACGAAAAGGTTCGGAGGTTAAACCATGGCAAACTACACGATTCGGCCCATCAACACGGGCTATGTGCCCACGTATCCCAAGCAATACCACTATCATCACTCGGTTCACAAGTATATCCCCAACATCTCCGACGAAAAGGAAGCCCTGCCCGTGCTGACCTTCCTCATAGAAGGCGAAGGCAGGAAGATCCTCGTCGATACCGGAATGGCGTGGACGGAACGCGCGGATAAATACCATCATCCGGGCTCCTGGCAGGGCGAAGGAGAGGCGATCCACGAGCAGTTTGCCAAGCTTGGCATCCCCTGCGAAGACGTGGACTATGTGCTCTTTACGCACATGCACTGGGATCACATCTTCTATATGGATCACTTCAAGAATGCGACGTTCATCGCCCATGAGCGCGAGTACGCCTTTGCGCTCGATCCTATCCCGCTCTACTACAAGAGCTACGAGCATCCCTTCCTCGGCGTGACGCGCCCCTTTGAGGGCATCAAGGTGGATACCTGCAAAGGCGAGACCGAGATCGTTTCCGGCGTGCGCACGTTTGAGACCTTCGGCCATTCGCCGGGACACATGTCCATCGAGGTGGATACGCTGGATGGCAAATACATCCTTGGCGGCGACTCCGCATTCCGCATGGCAAACTTCAACGCCATCCCCGAGATCGGCTACGACGTGACCCCGCCGGGGCGCTTTGCGAACATCATCGAATGCTGGAGAAGTCTGGAGATCACGAAGGAGCGCGCGGAGAGCCTGGATCGCATCCTGCTCACGCACGAGACCAACCTGATGAACCGGATGGAGAAGACCCCCATATTCGGACTTGGTAAATAGACAAGCATTCCGGTGACGGACGTCGCGGTGCGCGCCCGTCACCGGATCCCCGGATTCGCCGCCGCCGCGGCAAAAGGACTGTTTCAATGAAAAAAAAGACCATCGCCGTCATCGCCTGCGCCGATACGAAGCAGGCGGAAATGGAGTTTCTCAGCGCGCTGATCCGGCGCGAGGGGTTTGCCGCGCTGAGCGTCGACCTCTCGACGCAGGGCGGCTACACCTACGAAGCCGCCGTCTCCCCGCGCGAGATCGCGATGGCGGGCGGCAGCACGATCGAGCGGGTGCGTCTTGCCGGGCGCGCGGAGGCGATCTCCGTGATGGAAACGGGCGTGGTCAAGATCGTCTCCAGTCTGTATGCAACGGGCAATATCGACGGCGCGCTGGGCATCGGCGGGCTGCAGAATTCCCGTATGGCGTCCGCGGCGATGCGCGCGCTGCCCGTCGGCGTTCCGAAGCTGATCCTCTCCACCGTGGCCAGCGGCAACCGTCCGTTTGAGCTGCTGGTGGGCGATCGGGACATCACCGTTATGCCCTCCGTGGCGGACATTGCGGGGCTTAACCCCCTGACTGAAACGGTGCTGACCAACGCGGCTGCGGCTGTGATGGGCATGGTGCGATACGGCGGCAAGCCGCTTCCGACCGACAAGCCCATGATCGCGGCGAGCATGATGGGCGCCACCAACGACGGCGTGGTCGGCGCGGTGCGCCTGCTGGAACGGGATGGAAAAAGCGTGGTCACGTTTCACTCCACCGGCGTTGGTGGGCGCTGTATGGAGCAGCTGATCCGGGACGGGCTGATCCGCGCAAGCCTGGATCTCTCCACACACGAGATCATCTCGCAGGACGTATTCGGCTTCGGCTTCTCCGCGGGTGCGGCAAACCGCCTTTTGGCCGCGGCGGAGCAGGGGATTCCGATGGTTGCCGCACCGGGCGGCATGGACTTCATCGACATATCGGCGGAGGAGTTTTTTGCGGGCCGGCTGGGCAAGCCGGAGACGCGCAAATACGTGCTGCACAACAGCGAGATCGCACACGTAAAGCTCACCGAGGCGGAGGCTGCGCGCGGCGCTGTGCTCTTTGCCGAGCGGCTCAACCGCCATAGAGGGAAGCTCTGCGTCATCCTCCCGCTGCAGGGGCTTCGCAGCGATACCCGTCCGGGGCAGAAGCTCCACGATCCGGCGGTGGATCGGGCTGTTTTTGAGACGATTCGCACAGGGCTGCGAAAGGACATCCGGCTCGTGGAGCTGGACGCGCATTTCTTCGACCAGGCGTTTAGCGAGGCGGCGTATGCGGAGATGACGCGGCTACTGGCGGACTGAGCGGGGCGCGGGCACAGAGTAAACCCCGGTCTCGGGCGAGGCCGGACAAAGGGACAACGATATGTATTTCGATCTTCCGTACGATAACGAAGAGAATATTCACGGCGGCGACTACGTGATTGCGACCTATCTCATCAGCGGTGTGAGCGAACAGGATGCGCTCGCCCGTGCCGGCAGGTTTGCCATCGGGCAGACGGTCGGTACCTGGGTCGAGCTGCCCGGCATCACACGCGCCATGGTGGAGGGCTATCAGGCGCGGGTGCTCTCGCTGGAGCTCATCCCGGCCGAGCCTGTCTGTGCGGTGCTCCGCGTGGCGTTTCCGGCGCACAACCTGCCGAGCTTTGCCATGCTGCAGACCGCGCTGGTGGGAAACGACGTCTCGACCGCGCTGTGCGTCAAGCTGCTCGATGTTGCGCTGACGCAGGCGGCGCTCAAGCGTTTTCGCGGCCCGGCGCAGTCGGTCTTTGGCGTGCGCGCGCTGACAGGTGTGCAGGGACGCCCGCTCGTGCTGAACATGATCAAGCCCTGCATCGGCTACAGCGCCGAAGAGGGCGCAAAGCTGTTTTTTCAGAGCGCGGCCGGCGGGGTGGATCTCATCAAGGATGACGAGGTGCTCGCCGAAATCCCGATTTTATCCGTGGCACAGCGCGTGCGTGCGTACGCAAAGGTGTCCCGGCTCGTCGCGGAGGAACGCGGCAGCGCGCCGCTCTATATCCCAAACATCACGGGCCGGCCCTCCTACATGCGAGAGTGCGCGCGCATGCTCGTGCAGGAGGGCGCGAAGATGGCGATGGTCAACTTCGTGACCACCGGGCTGGATGCGTTCAGCGAGCTGACGCAGGAGTTTGGCGGCAAGCTGGCGTTTCTTGCGCACTATGCGGGCGCGGGCATGATGAGCTCGGCCTGGCTCGGCTACGCGAACCCCGTCTTGCTCGGCACGCTGGCGCGGCTGGCTGGTGCGGACATGGTGATGACCATGTATCCGGGCGCTCCGGGGAGCAAGGGGTATCTGGAATTTTGCAAGACCGTGCAGAAGCAGAAGCTGCCGCTGGGGCAGGTTCAGCCGATCCTCACGGTCGTCGGCGGCGGTGTGACCCCGCTGAACCTCGCGGGGGTAATCCGCGCGCTCGGCAGCGACGTCGTGCTCGGCGTAGGCGGCGCGATCCAGGGGCATCCGATGGGTGCGCGCGCCGGCGCGGAGGCGACTATGGCGGCGGTCCAGGCCGCCCACGCGGGGATTTTGCTTGAGGATGCGGCGCGGGATTGTCCGCCGCTGTCCGCGGTGCTCGGCGGCTACGGCGGCTGAGGCGCAACACAAGATCGATTTGAAAAGGCAGGAGAAACGCTATGGCTAAACCAATCGTCATCGGCTGCGACAATGCGGCGGTAGAACTCAAAAACACGCTGATCGGCGTGCTCGAGCAGAGCGGCATCCCCTACGAGGACGTAGGCGTAGACAGCGCGCAGGATCAAACGCTCTATCCCGAGGTGGCGGAGCGTGTCTGCGAGGCCATCATCACAAGCGGCTACCAAAAAGAAGGCATCATCCTCTGCGGCACGGGGATCGGCATGGCGATGACCGCCAACAAGTTTCCGGGCATCTTTGCCGCCGTGTGTCACGACTCGTTTTCGGCGGAGCGCTCGCGTCTTTCAAACAACGGAAACGTGATCTGCATGGGCGCGCGCGTGATCGGGCCGGAGTTGGCCAAGAAGATCCTGCGCGAGTGGCTCGCGCTGGAGTATATCCCGGGCGGCAGCTCGCAGCCCAAAGTGGACTGCATGCGCAGCATCGACGGCGCGAGCCGCAAGGAACCGACCGCTTAGGAGAAAGGGAAGGTCCGCATGAAACCGCTTTTGATGGGCACCAACCTCAAGATGTACAAGACGGCTGCCGAGACGCAGGTGTACCTCTCTGCGCTGCAGACGCTTACGCAGGACCTGCGGGGTGAGGTGACGCTGTTTGTCATCCCCTCCTACCCGGCGCTGGAGCGCGCGGCGAACACGGTGCGCGACAAGGCGATCCTGCTTGGCGCGCAGAACATGCACCCCGAAGAGCAGGGGCAGTTTACCGGCGAGGTCTCGCCGCTGATGCTGGCGGAATTCGGGTTGGATATCGTCGAGATCGGCCACAGCGAGCGGCGGCATGTATTTGGCGAGACGGATGCGCAGGAGAATCAAAAGGTGCTCAGCGCGCTGCGTCACGGCTTTACCGCGCTGCTTTGCGTCGGCGAAACGGCTGAGCAGAAGGAGGCGGGCATCTCGGACGAGATACTGCGCATGCAGCTCAAGATCGGCCTTAGCGGCGTATCCGCGGCGGACGCGGGGCGCGTCTGGGTGGCCTACGAACCGGTCTGGGCGATCGGCGTCAACGGCGTGCCGGCATCGGCGGAGTATGTGCGCCTGCGGCACGCGAGCATCGGCACCGCGCTGGAGGCGCGCTTCCCCGGGGCGCGCATCCCCGTGCTCTACGGCGGCAGCGTCAACCCGCAAAACGCGGAGGAGCTGATCGTGCAGCCCGGCGTCGACGGCCTCTTTACCGGCCGCGCGGCGTGGGAAGCGGAGAAGTTCGATGCGTTGATTCGCCAGGTTCTGCCGCTCTGGCAGCAAAAGCAATAACCCAAACCGCTACGAACAGGGAGAAGACGATGATGGGATACAATAGCAACAGACGCACGCTCTATGCGCTGCTCAACACGGCGGCGCAGCGCGCCTACGCACGCGGCATACAGACCGGAAGCGGCGGAAATCTTTCTGCGCGGGACATCGAAGCGGGGCATATGGTCGTCAAGGCCAGCGGCGGCTCGTTTGCGGACTGCACGAGCGAGGGCGAGGGATTTGTGGTTACGCGGCTCGACGGCGGGCGCATAGACGAAGGGGACCCGAAGCCCACGCGCGAGGTGGTTTTGCACGGCATGCTCTACGAGCTGCTGCCGGGAATCGGCGGCGTGATGCACTGCCACAGCCCCTGGGCGGTGGCCTATGCCTACCGGCACGACATGCTGCCCATGACGACGCAGCACGTCAAGCTCAAGCTTGGGCACGACATCCCGATTTTGGATATCGACTCGCCGATGCTGCTGACGGAGCATGTGCCCATCGTGCGCGCGCTGTTTGAGCGCAACCCGAAGCTCACCGCGTTTATCCTGCGCGGGCACGGAGTGGTGGCGGTCGGAAAGGATATCATCGAGGCGGAGCACACGGCCGAGCTGGTGGAGGAGACCGCGCAGATCGCTTCCCTGCGCGAGATTCTGGACAATTCTGAAAAAACGATGAAAGGGTGATTCACGCGCAAACGGATCGTATGCTATAATACAATCCGTACGTATCCAACAGGAGGAAGCAGAATGCAGAAGAAGCAGGATCTGCCTGTCGCAAAGATCCAACTGAACAACAAACGCATGAGCGAGTTGATTTGCGAGCAAATCTCCGATTGGATCATGGATGGAACGCTGGAGGCGGGGCAGCGCATCAGCGAGGACGAGCTGGCGGAGCGCTTCGGCGTGAGCCGCATGCCCGTGCGCGAAGCGGTGCGCATGCTCTGCGCAAAGGGGCTCATGCAGAGCATTCCCTATGTCGGCAGCACGGTGCGCAAGCTTTCGAGCGATGAGATCCGCGAGGTGTATCTGCTGCGCAGTGTGCTCGAGCCGCTGGCGGGGCGCATATCGGCGTCGAACATCACCCGCGGGGAGCTGGAGCAGCTCTGCACGCTGCAGGATCAGCTGGAGGAGTACGGTCAAAAGCCGATCAGCCTCGAGAACAGCAAGCAGATGTACCGGCTCAACCGCGAATTTCACATGAGCATGTATCGCCCCTGTCAGATGGACCGTTTAATGCAGATGATCGACACGCTGTGGGACAGCATCGCGTTTTTGCGCATGCGCACGGCGTTCAACCCCATGTATCCCGAGCAGATGCAGGAGGAGCACCGACGCTATATCTCCCTGCTGGAGCAGCGAAAAGGCGACGAGCTTGCGCTGCACCTGGAGGAGAACCTCCGGCGGCATGTCGGCTCGTTTCCGGGCAACGGCTCGGCCGCGCGGCAGGAGAAGGCGGAGTAAAGCGAAACACATACGCAAAAACGATAAAAACCGTCCGGGTTGCCGGGCGGTTTTGCCGATTCAACGGCTCTGCGGGGGTGCCGGCGGCTACATTCGCCAGCGGATGGCGTCCACAAGCTCCAGCGTATGCGAGCGGATGCGCTTTGGCTGCTGCTCAAAAAACGTGACGACCGGTTCGTTTTTCACGATATTCCATATCCCGGCGACGCGGCCGTTGACCGCGACCGAAGGGTTGCATATGCCGGATTTGAGGATCAGCTTGCCCTTATGCTCCGCGGGGACCACCGCGTTCCGGTCGGCATAGGATACGATGAACGGATCGAACCCGGAAAGCAGCGTCAGCTCCGGAATATCCCCGGTTTCGGCTTCCGCCGCGGCATAGTAGCGGGCTCCGCCGAGCTCAAAGCAGGCGAGGTCTTCCAGCGAAAGCGCGCGCAGCAGCTTGGATTCGTTTTTCCAGAACCCGAAAAACCACGCGGCGTCGCTTAGCGTCGCCGGGCCGTACACGGTGAAATAATGGCGCACAAGCTCCGGCAGCACGTCTTCAAACGCCTGCGTCGGCTCGGCGGAGATCAGGTCGAAATCGCGGCTCGCCATGTCGCGAAACGCGACGCGCCCCTGCCGCGCAAGGTAGACGAAGATCCCGCCCCAGGGCGAGAAGAGCGCGTCGATCTGCTCGCCGCTGTAGCGACCGCCGAAGATCCGCCGAAACTCTGCGCGGGAGGTGACGCCGTCCTCCATGCAGCGGATCACTTCCTCCGCGGTGTCCGCAATCAGCGCTTCGCCAAAATAGCGCGTCAGATACGAATCCCCCGGATGCAGCGCGAGCAGCTGCGGCAGGTCCTCGTAGACCACGCCGTGCAGCGTCCCGCGGTAGAGCCAGGTCTTGGTCAGCCGCGTTTTCCAGCCGGAGATGTCCGCGCCGCGAATCAGAGCCGAGAACGCCACGTTGCGGTAAAACCAACTGTGCAGCCCGAGCAGCTCGTGCGCGAGCGTATCCAGCTCCCGGCAGGGCCGGGAGAGGTATAATCCGTGCATGCGCCGGCGGATGATTTGCTCCGTTTGATCCCGATCGGTCATAGCCACCTCATGCTTGGTCGTCATTTATCCCGTCAATTTCCGCGCGGCGCATGCGCGCGCCTGCGTAGACCCAGTATACCGCAAAGAAGCGAAAGTGGAAACAGGCGGGCCGGCAGCACGGCGCGGTGCCGTCTGTTTTGCGCGGGAGTCCGCGTGAATACGCCCCGATCCATCAATGCCAAGATAGTTATATGAATCGCCAATATTGACAAATGACAGAGCGGAAAGAATCTGCAATACTCAAGATAAGCGGCGGAGCCTGCAAAAACCCCGTTTGCAAGATTGCGTACTTTTCTTCTATTCAGCCGGCTTCGACCGAAGATTACAATTCGTGCAACGATTCAAACACAGACATTCCAACCCATTCAAAAGCGCGGGCGCGCGAGAAATACGGAGGATACTTCAGTGAGCCAAGTGAAGATACAGCAGGGTTATGAGATCGCCAGGGAAGCGTATGCCGCCAGCGGCGTGGATCTCGACGCGGCGATTGCGCGGGCGGACGCGATCCCCGTCTCGATGCATTGCTGGCAGGGGGACGACGTTATCGGGTTTGACGGCTCGGATACGCTCTCCGGCGGCATCCAGACGACCGGGAACTACCCCGGCCGTGCACGCACGCCGCAGGAGCTGCGCGCGGATATCGACATGGCGATCTCGCTGATTCCGGGCAGAACCAAGCTCAACCTGCACGCCTGCTACGCGGAGAAGAACGGCAGACGGGTGGACCGCGACGCGTACACGGCGGAGCAGTTTGACGGCTGGCTGGAGTGGGCCAGGGCGGGCGGCATCGGCCTCGACTTCAACCCCACATATTTTTCGCACCCGATGATGGACGGGGACTTCTCCCTGAGCAGCTTCGACGAAGACAAGCGCCGCTTCTGGGTGGAGCACGGCAAGCGCTGCCTCGAGATCGCCAGGGTGTTTGCGGAGGGGACAGGCCAGCCCTGCACGGTGAACTTCTGGATGCCGGACGGCTACAAGGACACCTGCGCGGACACGGCCAGGCGCCGCGAGATCATGACGCGCGCGCTGGACGAAATCTTCTCGATATCGTATGATAAGACTAAGGTGCTCGCATCGGTCGAGAGCAAGCTCTTTGGCCTCGGCGTAGAGAGCTATACGGTGGCGAGCCACGAGTATTCGCTGGGCTACGCCATCACCCGCGGCATCCTCTACACGCTGGACGCGGGGCATTTTCACCCCACCGAGGTTATCAGCGCGAAGATCTCGGCCGTGCTGCAGTTTCTGGACCGGGTTTTGCTGCACGTCAGCCGCGGCGTGCGCTGGGACAGCGACCATGTGATCACGCTCGACGACGAGCTGCAGCGCATCATGGACGAGATCATCTGGAACGGATACGAAAGCCGCGTGTGCATTGGGCTGGATTATTTCGACGCATCGATCAACCGCATCGCGGCCTGGGCCGTCGGCATGCGCAACGCCAGAAAAGCGATCTTGAACGCATGTCTCGCGCCGGCGCAAGCCATCCGCGACGCGGAGTACCGCAGCGATTATACCGAGCGGCTCGCGCGGATGGAAGACCGTAAGACGCTGCCGTTTGGGCTGGCGTGGGCTTACTATTGCGAGAGCAAGGGCGTTGCGCCCGACGGCATGTGGCTCGACGAGGTCAAGGCATACGAGCGGGACGTGCTCTGCGCCCGCTGACGCGGACACGGGGCAAAACCGACAATACGACATCAGGCGGTATCAGGATATGCGTTCTTTTCTCGAACAATACGAAAAACAGCTGAGCGACTACGCGCGGCTTTCGCAAACGGCCGGCGCACGGCGGGACTATGTGCAGGGCGGCGGCGGCAACACCTCCGTCAAGCTGGACGACGTCTATATGGCGGTGAAAGCTTCCGGCTTTTGCCTGAGCGACGTGACGCCGAAACAGGCGTACGCGGTGATGGACTACGCGGATATCCGCGCATTTTACCGCAGCCACGAGGCCGCGGACTTTGCGGACGCGGAAAAGGCAGGCTCCGAGCGGGCAAAGGCGGCAACCGTCGCCGTGGAAGGGTTGTCTGTGCTGCGCCCATCCGTGGAGGCAGGGTTTCACTCCCTGCTCGGGCGGTTTGTGATCCACAGCCACAGCGTATATGCAAACCTCGCCTGCTGTGCGGTGCAGATGAAGCAGGCGCTCTCCGAGGCGCTTGCGGACGCGCCGTTCTCCTGGGGCATGGTGCCGTATATCGACCCCGGCGCGCGGCTTTCATTCGCCATTCGGGACGAGCTGGATCGCGTGGAGCGCGAAACGGGCAAGCAGCCGACGGTGCTGTTTATGCAGAATCACGGGCTGATCGTGCATGAGCAGACGGCTGATGCCGCGCTGCGGCTGCACGACGACGTCAACGCGCGCATCTGCGCGCACTTTGGCGTGGCGCCGGATGCATTTTTGCGGCTGGATCTGGAGCGCTATCTCGAGCAGCGGCTCAGCGCGCGCGCTTACGACGCCTCGTTTTTCATCGATACGCCGCTGTACCCCGACCAGATGGTGTTCTTCGTAGGCACGCTCTCGTTTGGCGCGGGCGGCGCAAAGGAAGGCGAGGCGCTGCTCGACCTCGCGACGGGCAAGCTTTCGTTCGGCATCCCGCAGACGCAGGCGGAGGTGATCACGCAGACGCTGGCCGCGGTGCTCTTCATCGCCGAACAGATCGAGAAAAAAAGGTATACGCTCTCGACCATGGGCGAGCAGGCCAAGCGCTTCATCGCCAACTGGGAGAGCGAAAAATACAGAAAATCGCTGTTGGGGGCCAAGACATGAAGTCTCTGAACCTGCTGGCGTTTGACCTCGGCGCCTCCAACGGGCGCGCCATGCTGGCGCGCTTTGACGGTGAGCGTGTGGCGCTCAACGAGCTGCATCGCTTTGAGAACGCCATGCTCGAGGAGGACGACGTACACCGCTGGGATGCGGCGTGCCTTACGCAGCAGCTCAAGCAGGGGTTTTCTGCCTGCCGGCGCGAGGCGCAGGGAAGGATCGACTGCTTTGGCATCGATACCTGGGGCGTGGACTTTGGCCTGCTGGACGAGGCGGGGGCGCTGATCGAGAACCCGCGCTGCTATCGGGATGCGACGGACGAGGAGATGCATGCCTGCTGGCAGAGCGTTTCGCGGCGCGAGCTGTTTGAGCGCACCGGCATCGCGAACATGAATTTCAACACGATCTACCAGCTGGTGCGCCGCGTGCGCGGAAACGATGCCGCGCTCGAGCGGGCGCGCACGCTGCTGCTCATGCCGGATCTGCTGGGGTATTTCCTCTCCGGCGAGCGGATGAGCGAGTACACAAACGTCACCACGACGAACCTCTGCTCTGTTTCAGAGCAGGGCTGGGATACGGAGGTGACCCGCAGGCTCGGCATCCCGGAGCGAATCTTTACGCCCATCGATCGCGCGGGCGATCTGCGCGGGCGGCTGCTGCCGCAGGTGGCGCAGGAGCTGGGGATTCCCCGCGTGCCGTTTGCGGCCGTGGGCACGCACGACACGGCGTCCGCCGTGGCGGCGATTCCGGGAGAGGGCAGCTTTGCGTTCTGCTCGAGCGGTACGTGGTCGCTTTTTGGCATCGAGACCGAGCGGCCGCTGCTCGGGGACGACGTGTTTTTGGCGAACTTCTCCAACGAGGGCACGGTGCAGGGCGGCTACCGTCCGCTCAAAAACATCATGGGCCAGTGGATCATGCAGGAGTGCCGCCGCGAGTGGGCACGAGCCGGCGCGGCATACAGCTGGAGGGAGATCGACGCCATGACCGCAAAGGCAAAGCCGTTTGCCGCGCTCATCGACCCGGACGACGCGCCGTTTTTCTCCGCCGGGGATATGTGCGGCAAGATCGCCCGCTACTGCGCAAAGACAGGGCAGACCCCGCCGCAGACGCCGGGAGAGATCGCGCGCTGCGTCTACGAGAGCCTCGCGCTCAAGTACCGCTGGGCACTCGAGTGGCTGGAGGAGATGAAAGGCGGGCGGATCGACACGCTGAACATCACCGGCGGCGGCATCGGAAACACGCTGCTGTGCCAGATGACGGCGGATGTGCTCGACCGGCGCGTGGTCGCCGGCCCGGCGGAAGGCTCCGCCATGGGCAACGCGCTCATGCAGGCCGTTGCGCTTGGGGAGATCCGCGATATCGACGAGGCGCGGCAGGTGGCGCGCCGCTCGGTCGCCCCGCGCGAATACGAGCCGAAGCACACGCGGCAGTGGGAGGACGCGTATGCGCGCCTGACGGGCTATATGGAGGAAAACAAAGCGTAAACCGCGGCAATGCAGCGGCACGCCGAAAAAAGAAGGGCAGAGGCATATGATCGACATGACGAAGTGGGAGCGGATCGCTTCCGAGAAGATTCATCAAAGGACGCGGGCGGCGGGCCGCCTCGGCGGCAAGATCGCGATCGTCACCGGCAGCGCGCAGGGCTTTGGCAAGGGCATTGCCGAGGAGCTCTACCGCGAAGGCGCGAGCGTGGTCATCGCCGACCTCAACGAGCCGCTGGCCGGGACGGTCGCTGCGTCGCTCGGCGAACGGGCGGTTGCGGTAAAGGCGGACGTGTCCAGCGAGGAGAGCGTTGCGGCGATGATCGGCGCGTGCGTGGAGGCGTTTGGCGGGCTGGATCTGTTTGTCAGCAACGCGGGCGTACTCAAGGCGGGCTCTCTGGACGAGATGGAGAAGAAGGACTTCGAGTTTGTCACGAGCATCAACTACATCGCGTTTTTTACCTGCGTGAAGTACGCCCAGCGGATCATGCGCGCCGAGTTTGCGGCGGATCCAAACTGGATGGGCGACATCATCGAGGTCAACAGCAAGAGCGGCCTCGAGGGCAGCAACAAGAACTTCGCTTACGCGGGCGGAAAGTTCGGCGGCATCGGCCTCGTGCAGAGCTTTGCGCTCGAGCTTGCGCCCTGCAACATCAAGGTCAATGCGATCTGCCCCGGCAACTACTACGATGGACCGCTGTGGAGCGACCCGGAACGGGGGCTGTTTGTGCAGTATCTGCGCGCGGGCAAGGTGCCGGGCGCACAGACGATAGATGATGTAAAGAACTTTTATTTGAGCAAATCGCTCATCAAGCGCGGCTGCTTGCCTTCGGACGTGGCGAAAGCCATCTTCTACGCCGTGGAACAGACGTATGAAACGGGGCAGGCGATCCCCGTGACCGGGGGGCAGGTGATGCTGCGATGATCGAGTACTCGCTGTTGCAGTCGCTCAACGCCGGGGATGCGAACGCACGGCTCGAGGCGCTCTCGTGCGCGGTAAAGGACGCGGCTTTCCCGCCGACGGACCGGCGCATGGTCAACAACCACATCCATACGACATATTCGTTTTCGCCGTACGCGCCGGCTGCCGCGGTCTACGCTGCGCGCGCGGAGGGGCTCGCCACCTGCGGCATCGTGGATCACGACAGCATCGGCGGGGCGCGGGAGTTCATCGCCGCGGGCGGGATCGTCGGCATTCCGACGACGATCGGCGTGGAGACGCGCGTGTCGTTTCTCGGCACGCCGCTGGAGGGGCGCCGCACCAACAACCCGGATCAGGTCGGCAACAGCTACATGGTGCTGCACGCGGTGCCGCACCGGAATATCGACGCCGTGCAGGCGTATTTCGCGCCGCTGCGCGAACGCAGAAACGCGAGAAACCGCGCCATGGTGGAGCGCATCAATGCGCTGTATCGGGACGACGGCGTTTTGCTTGATTTTGAGCGGGATGTGCTGCCGCTTTCGCAGTATGCGCACGGCGGGAGCGTGACCGAGCGGCACCTGATGCGCGCGCTGGCAAAGCAGCTCATCGCGCTGGGTAAGGCGAAGCTGCCGGAGGGGGCGGACGAGACGGAGGTCATGCTCGCGGAGTACGACCTCGTCGGCGCGCTGAAGAAGGACTGCATTCCGCAGGTCTTCATTCCGGCTACGGATGAATGCCCGGGGCTGAGCGAATTCATCCGCTTCTCCGCCGAGGCCGGCGGTATCCTCGCGTATGCATACCTCGGCGATGTGACGAGCAGCGTGACGGGGGATAAGAAGGCGCAGAAGTTTGAGGACGACTATCTCGACGAGCTGTTTGAGGTGATCCATGCCGCGGGCATCCGCGCGGTGACGTACATGCCGACGCGCAACACGCAGGCGCAGATCGAGCGCCTGCGCGCGCTCTGCGAGCGATACGATATGCTGCAGATCAGCGGGGAGGATATCAACTCGCCGCGTCAGAAATTCACGATCGACAAGATGCGCGAAGAGCAGTTTTCCAATCTGATCGAGAGCACATGGAAGCTGATTCGCCACGAAAACGGCGAGTAAGAAG
Source organism: Bacillota bacterium (assembly GCA_023399275.1). Classification (GTDB taxonomy): domain Bacteria; phylum Bacillota; class Clostridia; order Christensenellales; family CAG-138; genus UBA7703. The sequence continues at coordinate 26,009 of JAEWQH010000038.1, read as the reverse complement.
GAATAAAGCACACGGGCTTGATCCCGCAAAGCGCGGAGAAAGGAAGCAATCAACATGAAAACAAGAGCGGTTCGCCTCTACGGCGCGCACGATCTGCGGCTGGAGGAATTTGAGCTGAGCCCCGTCGGTGACGACGGCGTGCGCTGCAAGGTGATTTCGGATAGCCTCTGCATGTCGCCCTACAAGGCGCTGCAGCAGGGCGCGGCGCACAAGCGCGTGCCGGACGATGTTGCGACGAACCCGACGATCATCGGGCATGAGTTTTGCGGCGTTGTAGATGAGGTCGGCAAGAATTGGGCGCACAAGTTTAAAAAGGGCGACGGGTTTGTCATACAGCCCGCGCACTCCTACAAAGGTGCGCTGACCGCGCCTGGCTACTCTTTCCGCGAGTGCGGCGGGGATGCGACGTACGTCAACATCCCCTGGGAGACGCTGCATATGGACTGCCTGCTGCCCTACAACAGCGACGTCTATTTCTACGGCTCGCTGGCCGAGCCTATGAGCTGCATCATCGGCACATTCCACGCCATGTATCACACGCGGGACGGCGAATACGTGCACGACATGGGCATCGTGGAAGGCGGCAAGATGGCGCTGCTCGCGGGCGTGGGGCCAATGGGACTTGGCGCGATCGACTATGCGCTGCACTGCGAGCGTAAGCCGAGCCTGCTCGTGGTGACGGATATCGACGACGCGCGCCTTGCAAGGGCGGCGAGCATCTACTCTGTGGAGCATGCCAAAGCATGTGGCATCGAGCTGCACTACGTCAACACCGGCAAGCTGGAAAACCCCGTCGAGACGCTCCGCGCGCTCGCCGGCGGCGATGGCTACAACGACGTGATCTGCTTTGCGCCGGTGCGCCAGGTGGTGGAGCAGAGCGACGCCATCCTCGCGGTGGACGGCTGCCTGAATTTCTTCGCGGGCCCGGGCGACACGGCGTTTTCCGCCATGATGAACTTCTACAACGTGCACTATGGGCGTACGCACGTGGCCGCGACCAGCCACGGCAACACGGACGATATGCGCGAAGCAATCGCCATGATGAACAAAGGGCTGCTCAACCCCGCGGCGATGATCACGCATATCGGCGGGCTGGACTGCGTCATCGAGACCACGTCGAACCTGCCGAAGATACCGGGCGGCAAGAAGCTGATCTACACCCAGATCGACCTGCCGCTCACCGCGATCGCCGACTTTGCCGAGAAAGGCAAGACCGAGCCGCTGTTTGCCGAGCTGGACCGGCTTGTGAAGACGCACAACGGCCTGTGGAACGCCGAAGCGGAGAAGTACCTGCTGGCGCAGCTGCAAAAATAAGGAAGCTCGCAAAAGGGATGCCCCGCAAAAAAAACGGGTCATCCCTTTCAAAAAGCGAAAGAACTCACTCCAGCGCGTCAAGCGGCGAGGGCTCGCTGCCCTGATACCATCTTTGGCGGTATGCGCCGGGCGTGATGCCCTCGTGCTGCTTGAAGAGGCTGATGAAGTGCCCGATGTTGGAGATGCCAACGTCCATCGAGACCTGGCTGATCGAGAGCTTTGTGGTGCGCAGCAGCTGCTTTGCGCGCGTCAGCCGCGTCTGGATCAGGTATTCGTTCGGCGAGAGGCCCATGTAGCGCTTGAAGAGCTTCTGGATGTAAAACTTGTTGACAGAGAGCTTCTTGCTCAGCACGTCCAGCGTGATCTGCTCCGTGTAGTGCGCGTTGATATACGAGCGCACGTCCACGATGTACTCCGGCAGGCGGCTGGCCTCCTTTCGGCTGGACGCGGCGCTGATACAGCGGGTCATGAGCATGGTCAGAAGCCCTGAAGCCTGGATGTCGTCGAGCAGGTTGTTGTCCCCGTTTCGGTAGAGGCCGATGAGGTTTTCCAGCGTGCTGCGTACGGCGACGTCCGCGTCGATATTCATCAGCGCGGTTGCGCCGTTTTGCGCGAGAAAGAGCTCATAGTACGCCTTTGCCGTCTGCCCGTAGAAATGCACCCATAGGATGCGCCACTCGCCTTTTTCGGGGGATGTGCGGTAGTACTGCGGCTTTTCGCAGTCGATCCAAAAGAGCTGGCCGGGCTTGACGGTGTAGACGGTGCCCTCGTACTCCAGAAGGCCTTCGCCCGAAATGCAGTATTTGATCAGGTAAGAGGGCAGGTTGGCGCGGCGCGTGAAATAGTTTTGCCCCGCGATAAAATCGCCGAGCTCCTGAACGTATACGATGGAGCTCTTGGCGATCTGGCTGGGTGTGGCGGTGATCCAGATGGAATGCTCATCCAGATCGAGCTGATAGCTGAGTGAAACCTGAGTCATGCGGTTCTCCTTGTCAAGATTCCGTAATGATACGCCAACTCTGGAAAGTGACAACGCCAATTTTAACGGATATTCTTATAGCAATAGATCAATTACCGTCCAAGTTCGAAGAAGTATACGGTTCATACCGCCTGAAGGCATTTTTTAAAACCATCCATACCATCATACCAATATTCTGCAATCTATTTCAAGTAGGGTGAATACAATGGAACGTTTCGCATGGAAAGCACACATTTTGCCCGGCATGCTGGATGAGTACGTCCGCCGGCACGACAACATCTGGCCGGAGATGACGCAGGTGCTCAACGAAGCCGGAATTCGCAACTACACCATCTGGAGCGTGGGGGACGAGCTCTTCGGCTACTACGAGTGCGACAGCGTCGAGCACGCGGCCAGAGTGCAGCGTGAGAGCGAGGTCGTCGCCCGCTGGAACGTCTACATGAAGGATGTCATGGTCATGGCGACCGATCCGCAGACCGGCGAGCCGCAGATGCTTCGGCAGGTCTTTCTGCACGGCTGAACGGCCTGTGCGGCGCGCCGCGGCCTTAGATTTTCCACGGATCTCGGAGGGAACACAATGTCGGAATACATACTGGAGCTTCGCAACATCACGAAGATTTTCCCGGGCGTAAAGGCGCTGGATGGCGTGAATTTTCAGCTCAAGGCGGGCGAGATTCACGCGCTCATGGGCGAAAATGGCGCGGGCAAATCCACGTTTATCAAGGTGATCACCGGCGTGCATCACGCCGACGGCGGCACGATGTTTCTCGACGGCAAGCAGGTGGACTTCAAGTCCCCGCTGGACGCGCAGCGCGCCGGCATCGCCGCGATCTACCAGCACGTGACCAGCTATCCGCACCTGAGCGTTGCGGAGAATATCTTCATGGGGCACGAGTTTGTCAAGGGCGGCTTCATCCAATGGAAGGAGATGCACAGGCGTGCGGACGCGTTGCTGCAGCGCCTGAACGCGGAGTTCTCCTCCTCGGCGTTGATGAGCTCGCTCTCGGTCGCGCAGCAGCAGATGGTCGAGATCGCCAAGGCGCTCTCGATGGACGCGCGCATCATCATCATGGACGAGCCGACCGCGGCGCTGACGCGGGGTGAATCCGAGGAGCTCTATCGCCTCAGCGAAAAGCTGCGCGACGACGGCAAGTCCATCATCTTCATTTCGCACCGGCTTGAGGACATGTATCGCCTGGCTTCGCGGGTGACGGTATTTCGGGATGCGCACTACATCGGCACCTACGATGTGGATAAGATCACGCCGCCGGAGCTCATCAAGGCGATGGTCGGCCGCGAGATCAAGGAGCTCTTTCCCAAGCCCGAGGTCAAAATCGGAAAGGAGGTTCTCCGCCTGGAGCACCTCAGCCGCACGGGCTATTTTCACGATGTATCGTTCAGCGTGCACGCCGGCGAGATCGTGGGCTTCACCGGCCTGGTCGGCGCGGGACGCACGGAGGTGATGCAGACGCTCTTTGGCGTCGAGCGCTATGACTCCGGCAGGATCCTCTTCGAGGGCAAGGAGATCCATATCCGCAAGCCGCAGGACGCCATGCGCCGCGGCATCGGCCTGCTGACCGAGGACCGCCAGGAATGCGGGCTGATTCTGGACTGGGGCATCGGCGCGAATATCACGCTGCCGGAGCTGAAGAAATACGCAAACCGCCACGTCACCAACGAAAAGGTGGAAAACGTCGCTGCTAAAAAGCTCGCCGAAAGTGTGGATGTCAAGGCGGTGACCATCTTTGACAAGGCCAGTTCCCTTTCCGGCGGGAACCAGCAAAAGGTCGTCGTGGCAAAGGCGCTCGGCAGCGAGCTGAAGCTCCTGATCATGGACGAGCCGACCAAAGGCGTAGACGTCGGCGCAAAGGCGGCGATCTACGAGATCATGGGCGAGCTTGCCAAGCAGGGGCTTGCGATCATCATGGTCTCCTCCGAGATGCCGGAGATCCTCGGCATGAGCGACCGCGTATACGTCATGTGCGACGGAAGGGTAACCGGTGAGCTGGGGCGCGTAGACGCTTCTCAGGAAAAGATTCTCGAGCTGGCTATGGCCAAGCATAGCCACGCCGCCCACGCATAAGGAGAGAAGCATGTTGAATCGATCGGGACGTTTTCTCAAAAAGATCAAAAGCTCGCGCGAACTCAGCCTGTTTCTGGTGCTCGCGGTTCTCTGCGTTGGCATACAGCTGCGCAACGACTCGTTTCTTACCGCGAAGACCCTCAACGATATGCTCAAAAACTACTCCACGACCATCACGCTTTCGCTGGGGATGATGAGCGTGCTGCTCATCGGCGGCATCGACATCTCCGTGGCCTCTTCGCTGGCGTTTTCCGGCATGTGCGCATCTTTGATGATGCGCGACGGCGTCTATTCCTCAACGCTCGTGATGTTCCTTGTCAGCATCGGCATCGGCACGCTCTGCGGCATGCTCGTAGGCGTGGTCATCACGCAGGGCAAGGTGCTGCCGATCATCGCGACGCTTGGCCTGACCAACATCTTCCGCGGCGCCACCTACATCGTCTCCGGAAGCCGCTGGGTTTCGGCGTATCAGTTTCAAAGCGCGTTCAAGCAGTTTGCGCAGACTAACACGCTCTCCTTCGGGCTGGTCAACAACCTCGTCTTCATCGCCATCGTCTGCTACGCCGTGTTCTTCGTGGTCATGAAGTGGTCGCGGTTCGGGCGGCGCATCTACGCGGTCGGCTCCAATCCGGAGGCGGCGGCGATCAGTGGTATCAACATCAACCTGATCAAGTTTGTCGTTTACAGCATGGCGGGCGCGTTCGCCGGGCTGACCGGGGCCATGTATACCGCGCTCTACGCAAGCGCGCAGAGCGATATGGGCATGGGCATGGAGATGGACGTCATCGCAGCCTGCGTCATCGGCGGCGTGAGCCTCAACGGCGGCCAGGGCAGCGTTGTCGGCGTGTTGCTCGGCGCGCTGACCATGGCGGTCATCGGAAAGGCGCTGCCGCTCATCGGCGTTTCGCAATTCTGGCAGACGGCCATCAAGGGCCTGATCATCCTGACCGCGATCATCATCAACGTGCTCACACAGCGGGTCATGCTGAAAAACGCCCTGAAAGAGAGGGAGATCTGACCATGTCTACCCAAACCAAACGAAACATCGTCATCGCAAAAGAAAAGTCGTTCAAGGCCCTCTTTTTCCGCTGGGAAACGCTGCTGATCCTGCTGTTTGTTGCGGTGAACATCATGAACGCCAGCATCTCGAAGAACTACCTCAACGCGTCCAATCTGTTTACGGCCATCAGCACGTTTCTCGTCAAGGGCTTCATCGCGTTTCCCATGGCGTATATCCTCGTGTTGGGCGACATCGACCTCTCCGTCGGCTCGACGGTCGCGCTCAGCGCAACGCTGCTGGGCGTAGCGTACAATGCGGGGCTGCCGATGGGCGCCGCGGTGGCCATCGCGCTGCTTTGCGGCACGCTCTGCGGACTCGTCAACGGCATCATCCTCACGCGGTTTACAGAGCTTGCGTCCATGATCGTTACGCTCGGCACCATGACGCTCTACCGCGGCATCGCGGAGATGATCCTCGGCTCGCAGAGCGCGGGCGGGATGCAGAACGTCAAGTGGTTTTACAACCTGTATTACGCCAGACTCGGCGTTGTGCCGTACATCTTTATTGTCTTTTGCGTGCTGGCGGTCGTATTTGGCTTTGTGCTGCACAAGACGACCTTCGGCCGCTACCTCTACGCCATCGGCAACAGCCGCGTGGTCGCGCAATACTCCGGCATCCCCGTGCAGGCGATCCGCCTGATCAGCTTCACGCTTGTCGGCCTCGTCTGCGGGATCTCGGCGATCTACTATTCCAGCTGGATGGGAACCGTCCGCTCCGACATCGCCACGGGCTATGAGCTGGAGGCCATCTCCATGGTGGTGCTCGGCGGCATCTCGACCGCGGGCGGCAAGGGCAACTTCCCCGGCACGGTCATCTCGATCTTCACCATCGGCCTGCTCAAATACGGCCTGGGGCTGATCAACGTCAACTCGCAAACCATACTGATGATCATCGGCGCTATCCTGATCATTGTCGTCACCATACCGAATATCCGCCTGCAGAGAAGCGCAGACAAACTCGCCAAACCCTCGGCAAAGAGCTGCTGACGCGGCGGACACCCGCCGCGCGAGCCGGACAGAGGCACACCGGAACCGACCTGAACCGACAAAAGGACCCCGCGCGGACGGGGCAGAACAAACCGAACGAGTCGCGCCGGACAACGGGGCTTTTGACTCGTAATCCCCAAAACGCGAAAAAACGTGTCCGGCCGGCGCAGTGCAATCCCCGAAGCACGCTCCGAAACGCAGGCCGGGACAAACCCCGCAAATGCGGATCCTCCGATATGCGCACCCAAACGGTGTTCATATAAAAAACAAAAAGGAAGGGAATCAAACCATGAAGAAACTGATTGCAATCGTACTCAGCCTGCTCACGGTATTTGCCCTGGTTGCCTGCTCGCAGCCCGCGGCGGATACGGCGGACACGAGCGCGGCATCCGGCGACGCGGCACAGACCTATGCCATCATCACCAAGTCTGCCGGCAACCCCTACAACGAGAGAGAGGCCTCCGGTTTTGAAGAGGCCATCACGGCCGCCGGCTACACGGCGATCATCAAGCACCCGGCCGAAATCACCGCAGAAGCGCAGATCACGCTGATCAACGAGCTGGTTGCGCAGGGTGTGGACGGTATCGCCGTTGCGGCGAACGATCCGGACGCGCTGGAGACCGCCCTCAAGGCCGCGATGGACGCGGGTATCAAGGTCGTTTCGCTGGATTCCTCCGTCAACCCGGCGAGCCGCATGACCCACATCAACCAGGCCGGCGTACAGGAAGTTGCGCAGGCGCTGGCCGATGCCGTGCTTGACCTGACCGGCGGCGAAGGCGACTGGGCGATCCTGTCCGCTACGTCCACCGCCTCCAACCAGAACGCCTGGATCGAGGCCCAGAAGGAGATCATGAAAGGCGACGCGTACAGCAAGCTGAACCTCGTTGAGGTTGCTTACGGCGACGACGAGTATCAGAAGTCCGTCGACCAGACGCAGGCTCTGCTGCAGAACTACCCGGATCTGAAGGTCATCTGCGCGCCGACGACGGTTGGCATCGCCGCCGCCTCCAAGGTCGTCACCGACGCGGGCCTGCAGGGCAAGGTCATCGTGACCGGCCTCGGCCTCCCGTCCGAGATGGCGGAGTTCATGGGCGAAGGCAGCGTCGCCTGCCCGTACATGTTCCTCTGGAACCCCATCGATGTGGGCCGCGTTGCAGCCTATGCGCTGGTTGATATGGTCAACGGCAGCCTGACCGGCGAGCTCGGCCAGAGCTTCACCGCCGCCAATGGTACCACCTACACCGTCACCGAAGCGGGCGACGGCGGCACGGAGATCATCATTGGGCCGCCATTCGAGTTCAACGCCGAGAATATCGCGGAGTGGAAGACCGTCTACTAAGCGAAACACGGTACTGTTGCACGCGGGGGGCAGGCAGTCTTGCCTGCCCCCGGCTGTTTCCAGCGATCTTTTTCCCGGCCGACGGTGCTTTTTTGCAAACCCGAATGGACGACACCGAAATCGAACCACACCCAACCATCACACTCCATGACGAGAGGAAGAGGGGAGATTATGAAAAAGAAAGAAACCAGGCGCGCGCGCGTTGGGCTCTACAGCGCCGGCCTGCAGGCATATTGGAGCCAGTTTGCGGGGCTAAAAGACCGCATTTTGGGCTATAACGCGTTTATCGAACGCCGCGTGAGCCAGTGGGGCGAGGTCTGCAACTTCGGCCTGGTCGACTCCGAGACCGCGGCGCGGGACGCGGGCGAATTCTTCAACGCGCACAATGTGGATATCATCCTCGCGCACTCGGGCACATATTTCACGAGCGCCTGCGCACTGCCGGTCCACCAGATCTGCAAGGCGCCGGCCGTGATGCTCAACCTGCAGCCCGCGGCGCAGATGGCGTACGCCAAGACGAACACGGGCGAGTGGCTCGCGCACTGCGTCGGCTGCCCGATCCCCGAGGCGGTGAACGCCTTTGAGCGGGCGGGCCTCCAGCTGCGCGTCATCAACGGGCTGCTCGGCCTCGAGGAGACCCCGGCGATCAGCGCCGCGGACGAGGTGACCGCCGGCATGCCGCAGGCAAAGCGCGCCTGGGCGGAAATCGAGCAGTGGGTACGTGCGGCGGGCGTCAAGCGCGCGCTGCAGCACGCGCGCTTCGGTTTCCTCGGCAACAACTACTCCGGCATGCTGGATATGTACAGTGATTTCACGATGCTGCAGAGCCAGCTGGGGCTGCATGTGGAACTGCTGGAGATGTGCGACCTCGATCGCAGCCTTCACGCGGTAACTCCGCAGGAGGTGGAGGAGAAGCGGCGCGAGATCGAGACCTTCTTCGAAATCTCCGGCGATTCGCCGTCCGACCCGCGCGTCAAGGCGCCGACGGATGAGCAGCTCGACTGGTCTGCAACCGTCGCTGCCGCGCAAGAGCGCATGGTGGAGGCCTACGGTCTCGACGCGCTGAGCTACTACTATCATGGCAGCGACGACAATCATTACGAGCAGGTGCAGTCCGGCTTCATCGTGGGGCATTCGTTGCTTACGGCAAAGGGCGTGCCCTGCGCGGGGGAAGGCGATATCAAGACCGACGTCGCCATGAAGATCTGCGATGTTCTGGAAAAGGGCGGCAGCTTTTGCGAGATCGTTGCCATGGACTACGTGCGCAACACCATGCTGCTGGGGCATGACGGACCGTTTCACATCTCGATTTCGGATGGGAAGCCGATGCTGCGGGGGCTCGGCGTGTACCATGGCAAGAAGGGCTCCGGCATCTCCGTGGAAGCGAACGTCATCAACGGGCCGGTCACCATGCTGGGCGTGACCCAGCTGCGAAACGGGAATCTTCGCTTTATCGCCAGCGAAGGCGTCGCCAAGAAATACGATATCCTTACCATCGGCAATTCGCAGACGCACGTGGACTTCGGCATGGATCTCGACGCGTATATGGACGAGTGGTTTCAGGCCGCGCCGACGCATCACTGCGCGATGAGCATCGGCCACAATGCGGCGCTGTTTGAGAAGGTGGCGCAGCTGCTGGGCGTCGAATACGTCCGGGTGGGAAAGTAACCGATATAGATATGTAGCAACGCGTCCATCGCGAAAACGGTGCCTCTGCGCGAGCAGGCGCCGTTTTCTGCGCGCAGCGTGCGGCGGACTTGCCGCGATACGCTTTGGGCGCAGATCGCGGTGCGCCGCGAAAAAGATGCCAGGATTGTAAAAATTCTTCTTGCAATCCTGCGTTCGAGCATGTAGAATAATTCTGTTCGCGCCGCAAAGGCGATGCTTTTGCGCGTGGAAGGGATGAACGGGAGGTTGCCGGTTCTGCCATCCGGGTAATTTCCGCTCAGACCCAACGTCCGCACAGCGGGCGAGGGCGAGTCTGCAGGGCGATTCGTGCAGTCCCGAACGAGCATAGCGCACAGCCGAAAGGCTGCGCCTGCCTTATGAAGAAGGAAACACACGGCTTTGTGTACCGCCCCAACATCAAAGGAGGACATCAATAACATGGCAAACAGGATTCGCATCAAGCTCAAGGCGTATGAAAGCTATCTGATCGATCAGAGCGCTGAGAAGATCGTTGAAACCGCCAAGAGAACCGGCGCGCAGGTCAGCGGCCCGATCCCCCTGCCGACCGAGACGGAAATCGTCACCATTCTGCGCGCAACGCACAAGTACAAGGATTCCCGCGAGCAATTCGAGATGCGCACGCACAAGCGCCTGATCGACATTCTCCAGCCGTCTTCCAAGACCGTGGACGCGCTGATGAAGCTTGATCTCCCGGCTGGTGTCGACATCGAGATCAAACTGTAACCAATCGGAGGTAAACCATGAAGAAAGCCATTTTGGGCAAAAAGATCGGTATGACGCAGATGTTCCGAGCTGACGGTACCATGATCCCCGTGACAGTCATCGAAGCCGGTCCCTGCCCCGTCATCCAGAAGAAGACCGTCGGCACGGACGGATACGAAGCGGTTCAGGTCGGTTACGGCGAGCTGCGTGAAAAGCTCTCCAACAAGCCGAAAACGGGGCATTTTGCCAAAGCGGGCGTGAAACCCCTCCGTTATATGAGAGAGTTCAAGCTCGACGATGCAAACAGCTACGAAGTCGGCCAGGTCATCAAGGCGGATGCATTCGCCGAGGGCGACAAGATCGATGTTCGCGGCGTGAGCAAAGGCAAAGGTTTTCAGGGCGTCATCAAGCGCCACAACCAGCACCGCGGCAAGATGACCCACGGTTCGCACTATCACCGCGGCGTCGGCTCCATGAGCGCAAACTCGAGCCCGTCCCGCGTGTTCAAGCACAAAAACCTTCCCGGCCACATGGGCAGCGAGACCGTCACCGTACAGAACCTCGAGGTTGTGCGCGTGGATGTGGAGCGCAACCTGCTGCTCGTCAAGGGCGCGGTTCCCGGCCCGAAGGGCGGCCTCGTCTCCGTGACGAGCACCGTGAAGTAAGGAGGAGCAAGAGAATGCCTAAAGTAGCAATTGTCGATATCACCGGCAAACAGGTCGGCGAATACGAGCTCTCCGAAAACACTTTTGGACAGCCTGTCAACCAATATGTTCTCCACGAGGTCGTCAAGGCGCACCTGGCCAACTGCCGCCAGGGCACGCAGAGCGCCCTCACCCGCGCGGAAGTCTCCGGCGGCGGCATCAAGCCTTGGCGCCAGAAGGGCACCGGCCGTGCCCGCCAGGGTTCCACCCGCTCGCCCCAGTGGCGGCACGGCGGCGTGGTGTTCGCGCCCAAGCCCCGCGACTACAGCATCCGCGTCAACAAGAAGGTCAAGCGCGTCGCGGTGAAGAGCGCGCTCTCCGGCAAGGTTCTCGACAACGAGCTCGTCCTCTTCAACGAGCTGAATCTCAAGGAAGCCAAGACCAAGGAAATGGTCAAGGTTCTCGAGGCCGTCAAGGCCGGGCAGGCGCTCATCGTCCTGCCGGAACCCAACGCCACGGTGGAGCGCGCTGCGCGCAACATCCCCGGCGTCAAGACCACGCTGGTCGGCACCCTGAGCGCGTACGAGATTCTCAAGTACAAGATGCTGATCCTCACCGAGGCGTCGGCCAAGAAGATCGAGGAGGTGTACGCGTAATGAAGAGCCCTTATGACATCATCAAAAAACCGGTTCTGACCGAGAAGAGTTACGACCAGTTTCCGGCCAAGACCTATACGTTTGAGGTCGAAAAAACCGCCAACAAGATCGAGATCAAGAAGGCGGTCGAGGAGATCTTCGGCGTGGAAGTGGAAAGCGTGCACACCATCAACCGGGACGGCAAACTGCGCCGTCAGGGCAACTCTTCGGGCCGCACGCCGAGCAGCAAGAAGGCCTATGTGAAGCTCAAGGAGAACTCCAAAGGCATCGAGTTCTTCGACAGCATCTCGCAGTAAGGGAGGACGAACCATGGGTATCCGTAAAATCAACCCGACCACGCCGGGCCAGCGCTTTATGACGGTCTCTTCGTTTGAGGAGATCACCAAGAAGACGCCGGAGCGCTCGCTGGTCGAAGATAAGAGAAAGAATGCCGGCCGCAACAACAGCGGCAAGATCACCGTCCGTCACCAGGGCGGCGGCGCGCGCCAGAAGTACCGTATCATCGACTTCAAGCGCAACAAGGACAACGTCCCCGCGAAGGTCTTCTCTGTGGAGTACGACCCGAACCGCTCGGCAAACATCGCGCTGCTGCACTATCTCGACGGCGAGAAGCGCTACATCATCGCTCCGCTGGGCCTCAAGGTCGGCGACCTGATCGTCTCGGGCGAAACGGCCGACATCAAGGTCGGCAACGCGCTGCCGATCGCGAACATCCCGGTCGGCACGATGATTCACTGCATCGAGCTCAAGCCCGGCAAGGGCGCCCAACTCGTCCGCTCCGCCGGCAACGCCGCGCAGCTGATGGCGAAAGAGGGCGCGTATGCGCAGGTTCGTCTGCCCAGCGGCGAAGTCCGCCTCATCCCGATGAATGCCAAGGCCACGATCGGCCAGGTCGGCAACATCGACCACGCCAACATCCAGATCGGCAAAGCCGGCCGCAAGCGCCACATGGGCGTGCGCCCGACGGTGCGCGGCAGCGTCATGAATCCATGCGACCATCCGCACGGCGGCGGCGAGGGCAAGAGCCCGATCGGCAAGCCCGGCCCGGTTACCCCGTGGGGTAAACCCGCGCTCGGCTACAAGACGCGCAAGCATAAGAACCCGACCAACAAGTACATCGTGCGCCGCAGCAACAGCGGCGGGAAGTAACGGGAAGAGGAAGGAGATAGACAATGAGCAGATCGGTTAAAAAAGGCCCGTTTATCAGCGAACGCCTTCTCGGGCGGATCGAGGCGATGAACGCGAGCGGAAAAAAGACCGTCGTCAAGACGTGGTCTCGCGCCTCTACCATCTTCCCGCAGATGGTCGGACACACCATCGCGGTGCATGACGGCAAAAAGCATGTGCCCGTGTACGTGACCGAGGAAATGGTCGGCCATAAGCTCGGCGAATTCGCGCCGACGCGTACGTTCAGAGGACACAGGGGCTCCGAAAAGTCCTCTTCTGCAAGGTAAGGAGGAACGAAGCAAATGGCAACCAGAATGAGAGAAAAGGCGGCAAAGCGCTCGGCCAACGCCGACAAGCGCCCGCATGCCACCGCAAAATACATCCGCATCTCTTCGCGCAAGGTAAAGGCCGTGATCGACCTCATCCGCGGCAAGAGCGTCCGTGAGGCGGAGGCCATCCTGCTCTACACGCCCAAGGCGGCGACCGAGCCGGTGGCAAAGCTGCTCAAGAGCGCCGTTGCAAACGCGGAGAACAACCTCGACCTCAACCGCGAAGAGCTGATCGTCGCCGAGATCTACGCCAACCAGGGACCGACCCTGAAGCGTTTCCGGCCGAGAGCGCACGGCCGCGCAAGCTCGATTCGCAAGCGCACGAGCCATATCACGGTTGTGCTGGATCAGGCGAAGTAAGGGAGGATATAAGCAATGGGTCAAAAAGTTAATCCGAACGGGTTCCGCGTTGGCGTCATCAAGGACTGGAACACCCGCTGGTACGCCTCCAAGAAGGACTTTGCAGATTTCCTCGTCGAGGACCGCAAGATCCGTGACTTCGTGAAGAAGAAGTACTATCAGGCCAGCATTTCGCGCATCGAGATCGACCGCGCGGCCGGCAAGATCACCGTGAGCATCTTCACCGCGCGCCCGGGCCTTCTCATCGGCAAGGGCGGCACGGGCATCGAAGTGATCAAGGAAGACATCAAGAAGGCGATCGGCAAGGACGTGAGCGTCAACATCATGGAGATCCGTGATCCGGACGCGGACGCGCAGCTGGTTGCGGAGAACATCGCGTCGCAGCTTGAGAAGCGCATCAGCTTCCGCCGCGCCATGAAGCAGTCCATGGGCCGCGCGATGCAGAAAAACAGCGTAAAAGGAATCAAGCTTATGGTCTCCGGCCGTCTCGGCGGCGCGGAAATCGCCAGAAGCGAAGGCTATCACGACGGCTCTATCCCGCTGCAGACCATGCGCGCGGACATCCAGTACGGCTTTGCGGAAGCGAAGACCACCTACGGCCGCATCGGCTGCAAGGTCTGGATCTACAAAGGCGAGCTGCTCGGCAAGCGCGGCGTTTCCGAAAAGCGTGAGGAAGGGGGCAAATAACCATGTTGATGCCGAAGAGAGTTAAGCGGCGCAGAGTGTTCCGCGGCCGTATGAAGGGGAAAGCCACCCGTGGCAACACGATCTCCTACGGTGAATACGGCCTCGTGGCGATGGAGCCCTGCTGGGTGACCAGCCAACAGATCGAGGCGGCGCGTGTCGCTATGACGCGTTACATCAAGCGCGGCGGCCAGGTCTGGATCAAGATCTTCCCCGACAAGCCCGTCACCGAAAAGCCCGCCGAAACCCGCATGGGCAGTGGCAAGGGCTCGCCGGAGTACTGGGTCGCCGTCGTAAAACCCGGCCGCGTCCTCTTTGAGATCGCCGGCGTTGAGCAGGAAGATGCATTCGAGGCGCTTCGTCTCGCCATGCACAAGCTGCCGCTCAAGTGCAAGATGATCAAGAAGGAAACCGAAAAGGGTGGTGAAACCGATGAAGGCAAATAAGTTTCGCGAAATGACCAACGACGCGCTTGCGGCTCAGGAAAAAGAGCTTAAGAGCGAGCTGTTCAATCTTCGCTTTCAGTCGGCGACCGGCGGCCTTGCGAACCCGAACCGCATCAGTGAGTGCAAGAAGGACATCGCAAGGGTAAAAACGATCATTCGCGAGCGCGAGCTTGCGAAGGCAGCCGAGTAACGGGAAGGAGGACAGAGCACATGGAAGTAAGAGGCTACAGAAAGACCCGTGTCGGCGTGGTCGTCAGCGATAAGATGGACAAAACCGCCGTTGTCGCCATCAAGACCAAGGTTCGCCACCCGTTGTACGGCAAGATGGTCAACCGCACCCGGAAGTTCAAGGTTCACGACGAAGAGAACCAGTGCGGCGTCGGCGATACCGTTAAGATTATGGAAACGCGCCCCATCAGCAAGGATAAGCGGTGGCGCCTCGTCGAGATCGTCGAGAAGGCGAAGTAAAGACTGGAGGAACTGGGAATATGATTCAACCGCAAACCAGATTAAAGGTCGCGGACAACAGCGGCGCGAAGGAGATCATGTGCATTCGCGTGCTGGGCGGTTCCTACCGTAAGTCCGCCAATATTGGCGATGTGATCGTGGCCAGCGTCAAGTCCGCTTCGCCGGGCGGCGCGGTCAAGAAGAAGGACGTCGTCCGCGCGGTCGTCGTGCGCACGGTATCCGGCATCCAGCGTCCGGACGGGAGCTATATCCGGTTCGACGACAATGCCGCCGTCATCATCAACGACCAAAAGCAGCCCCGCGGCACCCGTATCTTTGGGCCCGTGGCGCGCGAACTGCGTGAGAAGGACTATATGAAGATCGTCTCCCTCGCGCCGGAAGTACTGTAAAGGAGGAGCATGACATGAACAGCTTAAACGTCAAAAAAGGCGATACCGTCGTTGTCATCTCCGGCAAAGACAAGGGCAAGAAGGGCAAGATTCTCATCGCGCAGCCCGAAGACGAGCGCGTGATCGTGCAGGGCGCCGCGATGGTGACCCGCCACGTCAAGCCCCGCAAACAGGGCCAGCCCGGCGGCCGCATCGAGAAGGAAGGCCCCATCCATGCCTCCAATGTGATGCTCGTCTGCCCCAAGTGCGACAAGCCCACCCGCATCGCCCATAAACTCAAGGAAGTTGAGATCTCCGGCGAGAAGAAACAAAAGAGCGTCCGCGTTTGCAAAAAGTGCGGTAAAGTCATCGACTAAGGCGGAAGGAGGAACTGACAAGTGGCAACGAAAAAAGACATCGAAACCGTAACAGACGCCGTGGAAGCAGCAGCCGAAACGGTTGTTGAGGAAGTGAAGAAAGCCGCGAAAAAGGCAGCTCCCAAGGCCGCCGAAGCCGCAGAAGCCGTCGAGAAGACCGTGAAAAAGACCGCCAAAGCCGCCGCCGAGACCGCCGAAAAAGCAGCCGAGGCCGTGACCGAGGCAGCCGTCGAAACGGTAGCCAAGGCAGCCGGCGCTGTCAAGGAAGCCGCGGCCAAGGTCGAAAAGAAGGCGGAAGCCGCAGCAAAGCCCGCAGCCAAAAAGGCCAAGGGCGCGCAGGCGGACATGAAAAAGCTCGAAGGCATGCCGCGGCTCAAGCAGCGCTATCAGCAAGAGATTGCGCCCGCGCTGAGGACGAAGTTTGGCTATAAAAACGTGATGGAAATCCCGTACCTTGAGAAGGTCGTCATCAACATGGGCCTGGGTTCCGATAAGGAAAACCCCAAGGGCATCGAGGCGGCCATCAAGGAGCTGAGCCTCATCGCCGGCCAGAAGGCGATCACGACCCGCGCCAAGAAGAGCGTTGCAAACTTCAAAGTGCGCGAAGGTATGACCATCGGCGCGAAGGTAACGCTGCGCGGCGATCGGATGTACTACTTTGTCGATAAGCTCTTCAACATCGTCCTGCCCCGCGTGCGCGACTTCCGCGGCGTGTCCGACAAGGCGTTTGACGGGCGCGGCAACTATGCCCTCGGCCTCAAGGAACAGCTGATCTTTCCGGAGATCAACTATGACGACGTCGATAAGGTGCGCGGCATGAACGTTGTGTTCGTCACGAGCGCCAAGACCGACGAGGAGTGCAAAGAGCTGCTCACGCAGCTTGGCATCCCGTTTGCGCAGGGCTGATAAGGGAGGAAAGCAAGAATTATGGCTAAGACAAGCATGAAGTTAAAGCAGGCGCGCGAGCCGAAGTTCAGCACCCGTGCTTACACCCGCTGCCGCATCTGCGGCCGGCCCCACTCGGTTCTGCGCAAGTATGGCATCTGCCGCATCTGCTTCCGCGAACTGGCGTATAAGGGCGAGATCCCCGGCGTACGCAAGGCAAGCTGGTAAAGGAGGAAACGAACATGACAGATACCATTGCCGATATGCTCACCCGTATCCGCAACGCGCTGATCGCGAAGCATGATTCCGTCGAAATCCCCGCATCCACGATGAAGAAGGCCATCGCGCAGATCCTCGTGGAAGAAGGGTACATCAAGAGCTTCGACGTCATTTCGGATGGCGAGAAGAAGACGATCCGCATCCAGCTTAAGTATGGCGCAAACAAGCAGCGCGTCATCGTCGGCATCAAGCGCATCTCGCGCCCCGGCCTTCGCGTCTATGCGCGCAAGGACGAAATGCCCAAGGTCCTCGGCGGCCTCGGCGTTGCGATCGTGTCCACCTCCCGCGGCGTGATGACCGACCGTGAAGCGCGCAAGCAGGGCGTTGGCGGCGAAGTGCTGGCCTACGTTTGGTAATAGCGACCGGGCGGTTGGACGCGCCCGCATGATTTGACAAAAAAGGAGAAAACAACATGTCTCGTATCGGAAAACTTCCGGTCAGCATCCCAGCCGGAGTGACAATTACGGTCGAAGACGGCAACGTCGTCACCGTAAAGGGTCCGAAAGGCACGCTCACCGAAAAGGTCTCCTCGGAGATGGTGATCGAGCAGGACGCCGGTGTGCTCACCGTGAAACGCCCCAGTGACGACAAACGCCACCGCGCACTCCACGGCCTGACCCGTACGCTCATCAACAATATGGTGACGGGCGCGACGAGCGGCTTCGAAAAGAAGCTGGAGATCGTCGGCGTCGGTTACAAAGTGCAGGCGCAGGGCACGGGCCTTGTGATCAACGTCGGTTATTCCCATCCGGTGAACTTCCCGGCGCCCGCGGGCATCAGCTTTGAGGTCCCGTCGGCTACGAAGATCACGGTCAAGGGCATCGATAAGCAGAAGGTTGGCCAGGTGGCCGCCGATATCCGCGCGGTGCGTCCGCCCGAGCCCTACAAGGGCAAAGGCATTCGCTACGAGAACGAGGTCGTTCGCCGCAAGGAAGGCAAGACCGGTAAGTAAAGCAGGAAGGAGTGACGAAAGATGTTTAACAAGATCGATAAAAACGCGATTCGCGCGGGCCGTCATTACCGCATGCGCAAGAACATCGTGGGCAGCGCCGAGCGTCCCCGCTTGAACGTTTATCGCAGCACCACGCACATCTACGCGCAGGTGATCGACGACACCGTTGGAAACACCTTGGTCGCAGCTTCCACGCTGGACGCCGAAATCAAGGGGAAACTCGCGGGCAAGAGCAAGGTCGAGCAGGCCGCTCTCGTCGGCGAACTCATCGGCGCGCGCGCCAAGGCAAAAGGGGTCTCCCAGGTCGTATTTGACCGCGGCGGATACCTCTATACCGGACGCGTTGCCGCTCTCGCAGACGGCGCTCGCAAAGCCGGGCTGGACTTCTAAGGAGGAACGAACATGCAAAACAACAGGAGATTCGAAAAAGAGCCCAGCGAGTTCAAAGAGCGCCTGGTTTCCATCAACCGTGTTGCCAAGGTCGTTAAGGGCGGTAAGAACTTTCGTTTTACCGCGCTGATGGTCGTCGGCAACGAAAAGGGTAAAGTCGGCGTCGGGCTTGGCAAGGCCGCCGAAATCCCTGAGGCGGTTCGCAAGGGCGTTGAAGACGCGAAGCGTCATATGGTCGAGGTTCCCATCGTGGGCACGACGATTCCCCACGCGGTGGAGGGCAAGTTTGGCAAGGGTCACGTGCGCATGCTCCCCGCCGAAGAGGGCACCGGCGTTATCGCCGGCGGACCTGCCCGCGCGGTGCTCGAGATGGTCGGCATCCGTGACATCCGCACGAAGTCCTACGGTTCCAACAATCCCAGCAACTGCGTGAAAGCCACGATCGAAGGCCTGAGCCAGCTTCGCACGGCGGAGCAGATCGCCAAGGCCCGCGGCAAGTCTGTGGAAGAGATCCTGGGTTAAGGAGGACGCTATCATGGCGAAAGCAAAAGCGGCGGAGGCCAAAAAACTCAAGATAACGCTCGTAAAGAGCCCGATCGGCTGCCTGAAAGATCAGCAGGCGACGGTCGTCGCGCTGGGTCTCAAGAAGGTCAACAGCGTCGTTACCCAGCCGGATAACGCCTGCACGCGCGGCATGATCTTTAAGGTCAAGCACCTGATCACGGTGGAAGAAGTTTAACGCAGGAGGACGTGCATCATGAAACTCCATGAATTATCGCCCGCCCCCGGGTCGGTCAAATCCCCAAAGCGCATCGGTCGCGGTACCGGCAGCGGCATGGGCAAGACCTCCACGAAGGGCCACAAGGGCCAGAAAGCACGCAGCGGAAGCAAGAAGAACGGCTTTGAAGGCGGACAGATGCCGCTGGCGCGCCGTTTGCCCAAGCGCGGCTTTACCAATATCTTTGCAAAAGAGTACACGATCATCAACGTTTCCGACCTCGAGAGGTTGGAGAACGGAACCGTAGTGACGGCTGAGTCGCTCAAACAAACGGGCCTCATCAGCAAGATCGAAAAGGACGGCCTGAAGGTTTTGGGCGGCGGCGAGCTGACGAAGAAACTGGACGTTAAAGCGGCAAAGTTCTCCCAATCCGCTCAGAATGCCATCAAGGCTGCCGGCGGAAGTGTTGAGGTGATCGGCTGATGTTCCAGACATTCATCAACGCGTTTAAGATCAAAGAGATCCGCAAGAAGATGCTCATCACGCTTCTGCTGATCGTTGTCTACCGGCTCGGGAGTTTCATCCCGATCCCCGGCGTCAATACGGAGCTGCTCAAGAGCGCCGTATCGGATTACGACATCCTCGGCTTTCTCGATCTGCTCACGGGCAGCTCGTTCAGCCAGTTCACGATCTTTGCCATGGGCATTTCGCCCTACATCAACGCGTCGATTATCATCCAACTGCTCACGATTGCGATTCCTTCGCTGGAGCGCCTGAGCAAGGAGGAGGACGGCCGCGTCAAGATCGAGAAGATCACCCGCTATGTCGGCATCGCGCTGGCTATGGTGCAATCCATCGGCATCTTCATCGGCCTCGGTACGGACTACCTCGTGGACGCAAGCTGGCTGAGCTACGCTACCATCGGCATCTGCTCGACCGCAGGAACCGCATTCTTGATGTGGCTCGGCGAGCGGATCACCGAGGACGGCATCGGCAACGGCGTATCGATGCTGATCTTTGCATCCATCGTCTCGCGCGTTCCGAACACGGTCATCAACCTCGGTCAGCAGGTCTGGGTCGGGACGCTTCCGGTTTGGGAACTGTTGCTGCTGGCCTTGCTGGTCGTCGCGCTTATCACGCTGGTGACGCATGTGGATCAGGCGCAGCGCCGCATCCCCGTGCAGTACGCAAAGCGCGTCGTTGGCCGCAAGATGTATGGCGGCCAGAGCACGTATCTGCCGATCAAGGCGAACTCCAACGGCGTTTTGCCGCTGATCTTCGCGCTGACGTTCCTCCAGTTCCCGGGCATGATCGCCCAGTTCTGGCCGAACAGCTCGTTTTACACGTTCTATAAGACATATATGGGTACGAGCAGCGCGATCTACTACATCATCTACGCTCTGCTGATCGTCGGCTTCGGGTTCTTCTATTCGAGTGTGACGTTCAACCCGATCGAGATGTCGAAAAACCTCCAGCAGAACGGTGGCTTCATCACGGGCATCCGCCCCGGTAAGCCGACGAGCGACTACCTCGGCAAGATCTCCGGACGGCTTACGCTGTTTGGTTCGCTCTTCCTCGCGGTGGTTGCGATCCTGCCGCAGCTGGCGATGCGCGGAATGGCAGAGAGCAGCTCATTTGGCGCCACCAGCGTGCTGATCATGGTCAGCGTTGCGCTTGAGACGACGAGCCAGCTCGAGAGCCATATGCTCATGCGCCACTACAAGGGCTTCCTCAACTGACGAATACGCGGCCGGCGCGCGCGGCCCGCAGACTGAAAAGACGGACTTTGGCGTGCCGGATACCCCGGCGCGCCGGTTCCGCGGAATGAGGGATGCGAGGCTGCGCCGGCAGCGAAACGGAGCGGGCGGACGGCATTTGTGCCGGCATATGAAGCGCGCTTAGACCGGAGGGAATGAGATGAAACTCATCTTTTTGGGCCCGCCAGGCGCGGGCAAGGGGACCCAGGCGGTCAAGATCGCCCAGCGGTACCAGATTGCGCACATTTCGACGGGAGATATGCTCCGCGCCGAGATGCGCGAAGGAACGGAGCTCGGGAAGGCCGCTAAGGGGCTGATCGAGCGCGGAGAGCTGGTGCCGGACGACGTCATCCTCGGAATGGTAAAAAACCGCATCCAGAAGGACGACTGCAAAAACGGCTTCCTCTTCGACGGATTCCCTCGCACGCTGGAGCAGGCGAAGGCGCTGGAGGAGATCAGCGACATCGACTACGTGATCAACCTCGAGGTTCCGACGGAGCGGCTCATCAGCCGCATCAGCGGACGGAGGATGTGTGCGGACTGCGGCGCGGGCTACCATGTATCCACGCATGCGCACGAAAACTGCACGTGCGGCGCGCCGCTCTATCAGCGCGAGGACGACAAAGAGGAGACGGTGCGCAACCGCCTGCAGGTCTACGAGCGCTCGACCAAGCCGTTGATCGACTATTACACGAAAAAGGGCCTGCTTCACACGGTAAACGGCGATGCAGATATCGACGTGGTCGATTCTGCGATTCGCTCGGTGCTCTCGAAATGAGCGGGATCACGATCAAATCCGCCTCCGACATCGAGAAGATGGATGCGGCAGGGCGCATTGTGGAGGGGACGCTCAACCTGCTGGCGAGCACGGCTGAAGCCGGAATGACGACGCAGGAGCTTGACGACATCGCGGCGGCTTACATCAAAAGCTGCGGCGCGGGAGCTTCGTTTCTGAACTACAACGGCTACCCCAAGAGCATCTGCACCTCGGTCAATGAGCAGGTGGTGCACGGCATCCCAGGCCGTTACCGGCTCAAGGATGGAGATGTGCTTTCGCTGGATGTCGGCGCGTACAAGGACGGTTTTCACGGGGACGCTGCGCGCACGGTGCTCATCGGCAACGTGCCGGAGGATGTGCAAAAGCTCGTCCGCGTGACGAAGGAGTGCTTCTTCGAAGGCATCCGCTTCGCAAAGCCGGGATTTCGCATCTCGGATATCGCAAAAGCGGTGCAGGCGCATGCGGAGCAAAACGGCTACGGCGTGGTGCGCGATCTCGTTGGCCACGGTATCGGCCGGCAGATGCACGAGGAGCCCGAGGTGCCAAACTTCTGGGATGGCGGGCGTTTCGGCCACGGAGCCAGGCTTGCGGCCGGCATGACCATCGCCATCGAGCCGATGATCAACCAGGGCACGTTTCGCGTCTACCAGTTGGACGACGGCTGGACGGTCGTTACCGCGGATGGAAAGCCTTCCGCACACTATGAAAACACCGTGTTGATCACCGAGGACGAGCCGCGGCTTCTGACCCTGCACGAGGAGGAAGAGCGCGCATGAATGAACCGGTGATCGGGCGGGTGTGCACATCCCGCGCCGGGCACGACAAGGGCCGCGCATTCCTCATCGTAGGTGTGCACGACGACAACCACGTGCTGCTGAGCGACGGGGAGACGCGTAAGCTCGCAAAGCCGAAGAAGAAAAAGCTGGCGCACTTGCACATTGAGCCGCATAAAGCGGAAGAAATTGCAAAAAAACTTGCAGAAAGTAAAGAAATACTGGACGCGGATGTGCGAAAAGCGTTACAATTATTCGGTTACAACATCGGATGAATCCCCGCCGCCAGTGCTGCGAAAGACGGATTCGCCAAGCCGTGTTGGGCCAGACGAATTAGGAGGGATAGCTTGTCAAAACAGGATGTTATTGAAGTAGAAGGTGTCGTTTCGGATTCCTTCCCGAACGCCATGTTCGAGGTGAAGCTTCAGAACGGTCACAAGATACTCGCAACCATTTCGGGGAAGCTTCGGATGAATTTTATCCGGATCCTGCCGGGTGACAGGGTCACCGTAGAGCTCTCTCCGTACGATTTGTCACGCGGGCGCATCACCTGGCGCGGCAAAAACTGAGTTTGATCAAAGAGCACGCTCTTTTTTCTACGTTTTTCTGAAAAGGTTTTTCAGCGAGAACAAGATTTTTTGCGATAGTACGCGAAAGGAGACCCCCATGAAAGTAAGACCGAGTGTGAAACCCATCTGCGAAAAGTGCAAGATCATCAAGCGCAAAGGCCGCATCATGGTCATCTGCGAAAACCCCAAGCACAAGCAGAAGCAGGGTTGATTCCGGAACAATACCGCCGGAGCGGCTGCGTAAGGGACGCAAAGCCGTCGCTTGCGTTTCCGGCGGATGCTGATATAAAGGACAATTTACGACTATTTACGGAGGTAAAGGAACGATATGGCACGTATTTCTGGCGTTGACCTGCCCAGAGACAAACGGATCGAATACGGCTTGACCTATATCTATGGGATCGGGCACAAGACCGCTTTGGAGATATTGTCCGCAACCGGAGTCGACCCCGACATCCGCGTGCGCGACTTAGCGGAGAGCGACGTCTCCAAGCTCAGAGACTACATCGACCACCATCTCAAGGTTGAGGGCGATCTTCGCCGAGAAACCTCGATGAACATCAAGCGGCTGATCGAGATCGGCTGTTACCGCGGCGTGCGGCACCGCAAGGGCCTGCCGGTTCGCGGGCAGAGCACCAAGCAGAACGCTCGCACGCGCAAGGGACCCAAGCGCTCGCAGAGCGGCAAGAAACGGTAAGGGGGTAGAGCGAACATGGCAGCAGCAAAGCAAGTCAAGAAGACGGCCACCTCGCGCAAGCGCCGCGAGCGCAAGAACATCGAGCGCGGGGCAGCGCACATCCGCTCCTCCTTCAACAACACCCTTGTGACCATCACCGACCTGCAGGGCAATGCCCTGAGCTGGTCGAGCGCGGGTTCGCTCGGGTTCCGCGGATCGAAGAAGTCCACGCCGTTTGCGGCGCAGATGGCGGCCGAGACCGCCGCGCGCGGCGCGATGGAGCACGGGCTCAAGACCGTTGAGGTCTATGTCAAAGGCCCCGGTTCCGGCCGTGAGTCGGCCATCCGCGCCCTGCAAACCGCAGGACTGGATGTCAACATGATCAAGGACGTGACGCCCATCCCCCACAACGGATGCCGCCCGCCCAAGCGCAGAAGAGTTTAAGGAGGGAAAGCGAAATGGCTAGATATACCGGTTCCGTCTGCAGGCAGTGCCGCAGAGAAGGCGCCAAACTTTTCCTCAAGGGCGACCGCTGCTTCAGCGAGAAGTGCGCGGTGAGCAAGCGCCACACCCCTCCGGGCATGCACGGACAGGGCAGAAAGAAGCAGAGCGAGTACGGCATTCAGCTTCGTGAGAAGCAGAAGGTGCGCAGAGCCTACGGCGTTCTTGAGTCCCAGTTCCGCAAATACTACGACCTCGCGACCAACATGCGCGGCATCACCGGCGAAAACATGCTTTCGCTGCTGGAGCGCCGCCTGGACAACGTGGCTTACCGGCTCAACTTCGGCGATTCCCGCCCCATGGCGCGCCAGATGGTGACGCACGGCCACATTCAGGTCAACGGCAAGAAGGTCGATATCGCATCCTACCTCGTGAAAGAGGGAGACGTCGTCTCCGTCCGCGAGAAGAGCAGCGACGTCGAGTTCTTTAAAACCCTCAAAGAGCAGGGCGCGGCCAGAACCGTTCCGAAATGGCTCGAGCTGGACGCCGAAAAGCTCACCGGTAAGGTTGTCGCTCTCCCGGCGCGCGACGATATCGACTTGACGATCGAAGAGCATCTCATCGTTGAGTACTACTCCAGGTAAGCCAAGCTGATTTGGCGGACCGCAACAAACAAACCGAAGGAGGGTAAGCAATGCTGGAGATCGAAAAGCCCAAACTCGAATGTGTTGAACTGACGGACGACTACGGCAAGTTTGTCGTTGAGCCGTTGGAGCGCGGATTCGGCACTACGCTTGGCAATTCCATGCGTCGCGTGCTGCTCTCGAGCCTGCCCGGCGTGGCGGTGACGAGCGTGCGCATCGACAGCGTGCTCCATGAGTTCTCTATTGTAGAGGGCGTAAAGGAAGACGTCACCGAAATCATCCTCAACCTCAAGGAGCTCTGCTGCAAGCTGTATTGCGACGGCCCCAAGAAGGTGATCATCGATGCGGCGGGCGAGGGCGAGGTCAAGGCGAAGGATATCCTGCCGGATTCCGACGTGCTGGTCATCAACCCCGAACTGCACATCGCAACGCTGGACAAGGGCGCGAAGCTCCACATGGAGATCATGCTGGAGAATGGCAGGGGCTATGTGCCCATCGAGCGCAACAAGCGCCACGATATGCCCATCGGCGAGATCGCAGTGGATTCGATTTTTACGCCGATCGACAAGGTCAACTTCACCGTTGAGAATACGCGCGTCGGCCAGATTACGGACTTCGACAAACTCACGCTTGAGATTTGGACGAATGGCAGCATCAAGCCGGACGAGGCGGCGAGCCTCGCGGCGAAGATACTGACCGAGCATCTGGCGCTCTTCATCAACCTCACCGATCACGTGGTCGGCGTGGAGATCCTCGTAGAGAAGGAAGAGAGCAAGAAAGAACGGATTTTGGAGATGAATATCGAAGATCTCGATCTCTCCGTCCGCTCTTACAACTGCCTCAAGCGCGCGGGCATCAACACGGTGGAAGAGCTCGTGCAGCGCGACGAAGAAGAGATGATGAAGGTTCGGAATCTCGGCCGCAAGTCGCTCGAGGAAGTTCAGGCAAAACTGAGTGCGCTGGGTCTGTCGCTTCGCGCACACGATGAATAATAGGAGGAAGCACAATGGCGAACCGCAAACTGGGTAAGCCCTCTGATCAGCGAGTCGCTCTTTTGAGGAATCAGACCACGGCGCTTCTTTGGAACGGCAAGGTCGTCACGACCGAGGCGCGCGCCAAGGAGATCCGCTCGATTGCCGAAAAGATCATCACGCTGGCTGTCAGGGAATACGATAACAGCGAGACTGTCGAAAAGGAATCCCGCAACGAGAAGTCCCAGATCGTCAAGCGCGAAGTCATCAACGACAAGGCGAGCAAGCTCGCCGCGCGCCGCGCGATCATGGCGTACGTCTACGATATTCCGGAACCCAAGTCGAACAAGGAGAGCAAGAGCGAGTATGCCGAGCGCACGAAGGAACGCGCGCATCCGGTCGTCGAGAAGCTCTTTCGCGACATCGCGCCGAAGTATGCCAAGCGCGCTGCATCCGGCAGCAAGGGCGGCTATACGCGCATGTATAAGCTCGGGCCCCGCCGCGGCGATGCCGCCGAGATGGTCG